>JAOZPL010000139.1 GCA_029932795.1 Candidatus Zixiibacteriota bacterium
TTCCTTTAGGAATTGCAGACAGATCCTTTTCCACGATCAAAACGCACACGGCGCATAAAACCTATAATGTCTCACTACCCTGGATCTTCCTGGTTACTATCGACCGCAAAAGAATCGGTCAATTGCTGTTAAACAAAGCCTTGACTCAAGGATCAGAGGTGAAAACTAATGCCTGCGTGAAGGAGATATTCCCTGGTTACGTCACCATTAACAATCAGAAGGTGGAATACAAATACCTCATTGGTGCGGACGGTAGTCTCTCGGTAACCAGACAGTATTTAGGTTTAAAGACCACGAAAGTGGGCGTTACGTTTCAGTACAAGGTCCGCCGGGAGCACAATGATTTTGAGCTGTTCTTAGACGCCCAAACCTTCGGCTCTGGATTGGGCTGGATAGTGCCTCATCGGGGATATACGTTGATTGGCCTGGGACAGGAGATAAGAGAGACCAAGGGGAAAAACCTGAAGGAAACATGTTATCAGTGGTGCCGACAAATGAGGATTGACATATCCGATGGTCGCGCAGAAGCCGGAACTATTAACTATGATTACCGGGGCTGGGATTTCGGCAATATTTTTCTGGTGGGAGACGCAGGTGGTTTTGCCTCAGGATTAACCGGTGAGGGAATCTATAACGCCATGGTTTCCGGCAGGGAAGCGGCCAGAAAAATCATAGATCCGCACTATTCTTGTCCCCATATAAGACAAATACTCAAGAAAAAGCGTAATCATGAACGATTTCTGGCGCTCATGCAAATGAACGAGAGACTACCAGATATTTACTATATAACTCTGCTTTCTCTAACCAGAAGCCAACGGTTGTCAAGAAAGATCATGGATTTCCTTTTCTGAACATCAACCTGTCCACTTTGTCCTGACATGACACAAACATACTGTAGCAGGCGTCCATAGGCCACGGCCACTGGAGACCGTAGTATGCCGACTATGGCTTCAGCCAGCGGGCCAGCCACTTGAATTCTTGCCCGTAATCGTAGCGACGGTTCTTCAGTCCGCGCACGGCGTGACTTTCATCGGGGAAATAGAGCAACTGCGACGGCACACCCATTCGTTGAAGTGCGGTGAACATCTGAAGCCCCTCGCTGAGATCAACACGGTAGTCCCTTTGCCCGTGGATCACCATGGTAGGCGTTTTGAAATTATCGGCATAAGTCATCGGCGATGAACGGACATACTCCTCACGGTTGCTCCAGGGCGTGCCTTTGAATTCCCACTCAGGGAACCAGAGCTCGTCGGTGGAGCCGTACTCGCTGAGGTGGTTGTAGGTGCCGTCGATACTGATCAGGCAAGCGAACCGGTCCGTGTGTCCGCAAATCCAGTTAACCATGAAACCACCGTACGACCGCCCTACCGCCGCCATGCGGGTGGAGTCGATGTAGGGACACGCATCAATAAGGTAATCTACACCTTTCATGATGTCCTCAAAATCACCCCTGCCCCAGTTGCCGGAGACATACTCCTTGAAGGCGATACCGTAACCGACACTGCCATGCGGGTCGATCTGCGCCACCACATACCCCTGCGCCGCCACCAGTTGCGTGTTCCAACCGTAGTAATTGAAATCACCCAACCAGCATCCCTGCGGGCCACCGTGGATGAGCAATACAAGCGGGTATTTCTCAGTCGGGTCGAAATCCGGTGGTCTGGTAAGGAAACCATGAACGGAATCACCCATTGCGCCGGCGAACCAGAACTCCTCGGCACGATTCATCTCCAGTTCACTAACGATCTCGTCGGTGAAACGGGTTAGACGCGTAAGCTCGCGTGACTCGAGATCGTACCGGTACAACTCATAGGGTTCGTCCGAGAGTGACTTGCGCAGCACGAGGAACCTGCCGTCCGGAGACAACCGCAACTCACCATAGACAGCATCACCCAGCAGGTTCTCGACTTTCCTGGTGGCAACCTCCAGGCGCCAGATCATATTGAAACCGTATTCAACGGCAGCGAAATAAATGTACTTGGACTTTGCCCCCCAGAGGTATTCACCAACCGACCGGTCAAACTCCGCAGTCAGATTGACATGCCCCCCTTTCGTTCGATCATACAAAACCAAGTCGCGCTGATCCGACTCATAGCCAGCGCGGGCTTGCGCGTGATACATGAGATAGCGACCATCGGGTGAGTAACGAGGCGAGGTCTCCAATCCGGGACTGTCCGTGATGCGCACGGGCTCGCCTCCGGATGTCGGTATAATGTACAGGTCGTTATTGACGGAGACGGCAGGGGTGGAATCAACGCTCATGGCAAAGCAGACCTCGCGACCGTCGTGCGAAAAGGCAAAATCGCGGTATCCTCCCAGCAAGACTGTCGGCACGTCAAAGGAACCGGCATAGACTTCTCGCGGAGACCTATCCGCAATGTCTGTCAGGAACAGCCGGTTTATCCGCTCGCCACTCCAGTGGTTGTAATGACGAAACAGCAGCCT
The DNA here is from genome assembly GCA_029932795.1 of Candidatus Zixiibacteriota bacterium. Taxonomy (GTDB): domain Bacteria; phylum Zixibacteria; class MSB-5A5; order GN15; family FEB-12; genus JAOZPL01. The sequence goes on from JAOZPL010000139.1 coordinate 2,446, forward strand.
GTCATACAGTCTGGCTTTGATGGGATTGTTCCTCTGCTGATCCAACCGTGCCTTGCTACAACTATCGCTGTCGCAATCAGGAAAAACGCTGGAAACGAAGATCAACTCGTTACCGGATGGTGAACACTCAAATGCGGAAATGGCAGTCGACAGGGATGTCACCTGCCGTGCCTCCCCGCCCTCCATCGACAGATGCCACACCTGAACACCATCTTCCCGGTCAGAAAGAAACAGTATCGCTTTTCCATCGGTTGACCAGCGTGGGTGCCACTCACTGGTCGGCCCCTGTGTAAGTTGCCTGAGATGGGAGCCGTCGCTATTCATAATCCAGAGATGCTTTTCTCTGGAGTTGGCCGAGAGGTCGGTTGTCCGGAGAACAAAGATGATTCGTTGACCATCAGGGGAAATCTGCGGGTCACTGCAGACGGGGATACCATACAGGTCGTCAAAGGTAATCTTCTCCGCTTGGGCCGGCTGGTACAATAAAAAGCAAGACAGTAACACTACTATTAATCGCATCGCCGGGTATTTTCCTTTCGGTGAGGGATTTTCACCAAGGGTACCAGATTCCCAAGATACAGCACCTCAACTCGCCGTTAACATACATTTGATCCCGGCCACTCGACGTTGACCGGAGCGATCAACGGACCATGAAGATACGATAGACAGCGCCGTTGCGGCTGCCCTATGTTCATGGCTCTATTCCGAGACCTCGAGTATATCGATGTTTCTCTTTATCAGTTCTTCCATGAACCGGTCGTAGACTTTACCCTTTATGCAATCTTCGGGCGGGACTATCCCCTTCTCCTCGATCAGCCCTTCCATGAGAAGCTTGGCTGTAATAGCCACGGGATAACCGGTGACCCTCATCATGGAAGAGATCCCGTTCACCTCATCCGCTTTATCCCACATGAAGTGCTCAATCTTGACCTTCTTGCCGTTTCTTACCCCAGTGGTTGTGTTATACATGACACACACATCAGTTTCACCCTCAAAGGGTTGAAGTCTGGGTGTTATGAGGGACAGCAGGAGTTCTCGAGGTACTATTTTCGTACCCTTGAAGTCGTGAGGTTCGATGTCCAACAACCCGCACTCCCTGAGAGTATCCACTCCCGGCCAATGACCCGGCCAGCGAACCGTTTTTTCCGCAAACTCCTTCAGCTCCGGCCTCGAAAAGATGAAACTGGGCATACCGGGCGTAACAGCGCACTGCAACTCTTCATTCTTGCCGAACTTGTTGAACTGAAATGTCTCTCGATCACCTGTCGCCGGCACTTCAATAACCTTTCCATCTTTGATTACTTTCAACTTAATCATATACTCCCGCAGGACATGCTCGAAGGCCCATGTAATCATGTATCTCAGTGGGTGCTTTTGAGCATATTCTTTGGCCGGGATACCTCCGACGCGAGCAATCGCGGATTCCGCTGTGTCCATTGTCCTGATAGCTTCACCCACGGTGACATTGCTCAGGCCGGGGGCAAAACCCATACCATCAACAAATGTCACGCCGTTCTTGATGGCGGTCTCATGCAGCCAGTCCCCGTAACCATCAAGCGTCATCCCCTCGGGGAATTCCAGGCCCTCGGTCTCATATGCATCTGGCCTTCGGTGATACTCTTCGAGCATGTCGACGATATTCAACCCGGCCTCAATAGCGAAATGCACCATCCTGTAACTTGTCCTGCGATCAGGCATGGCGATGCAACCGACATCATACTGCTTCATCAGCTTTATCGCGGCATCCCTGTCGTTCACATCCAGCACATGCGGAATGATCTTCTCACTGCCTATCCATCTCTTGGTTTCTTCAAGGGCGTTTTTCCGCCTACCGGTGATTCCTATAGCTTTAACATCTTTATCTTTAGCTAAATCCCATGCAACTGCGGAACCGATTTTTCCCGAACCGCCAAAAACCAATGCTTTCATCTCTTCTTCCTCCGTAGTTCAACCTTAGGTCATTCATTTTCTCTGTTTCATCACGGAAAACTGCCCGTCTCTCAGACCTGCGGACAATTTATGGTACAGGATAAGAAAAACTTTCACTCTGGGCAAGGCATATTAGAAGACAGCTTTTTTGAAACCGCACTTGACGGGATCGCACGAGACCCGGCGTTGACGTAACGACTTACTACGAACTGACAAGTAAATCAATCAGCGACATACAGAGCCGTCCGGCAATCACTCACTTTCAAGAATGATACTCTCCGCGACGGTGGCAGTGTATATCTGATTGGTTGGTAGCTCCCCCTGGCCACCCTTGATAAACAAGCCAAAAATGAACAGATAGGACAGGGTCTTTTTTCCCTTCCCCTTTCCCTCGACCAGGCCTGAGAGTTTTATGCGGCCGTCGTCGGGAGCCTTGAAAACACCCTTGGTTTCCAGATCAACGAACTTGACCGAGATTTTCCCCGGTTTGCCGCCGCGAGCAGCCTTCTCAACTTCGACTATCTCAGCGGTCCCGGTAGCCCCCTCATCAACAATCACCTGACCGGCAATGGTTATCGGTTCAGCCAGGCGAATCAGGATCGGCACTCCAGCCACGGATTCTCCGGACGAGATTGTAACAGACGGGTCAAACTTGACCTTTATGGCCGTACCTTCAGGTAGCTGCACCTTGGCGGCATGCACCGGAGCAGTCAACATGCCTGCAACCACCGCAATCAGCAGCCAAATTGTCACCCTGTTTTGTATCCTGTCACGCTGCATAGTATAAGCTCCTTCCATGTCTCAACGTATCCCCGTCTACTTGAGCACCGGCAGTTGGTCAATGAGGCTGGGGAAAAAGCGAACCGTGGCCTTCCTGCCTGCCCTGTCAAAGGATAAGCTTTTTCTCATGTCAAACAAAGCATATTTGCCGCTCAGCACGATTTTATCGCTCGGGTTTTTTCCCCTCTGGCACGGGTGCTTTGCGGTATCCAGGGCAATGTGAATGTCCTGACCAAGCTTCCACCGGATAGTCAGCTCATCCCCCTCAAATATCTGATTAAGTTCCGCCCACAGGGGATCCTTTCCGGGATCGGTCACCTCAATGTGAAGATGATCCTGCCCGGGCAAAGTCTCAACCTTACACTTGAATGCCTGAACCCGCGACCATTTCCCCGCCTTCTTAAGATAGCGATTGATCATGTTGCGGTGCTCGACATCAGACGGATCCAATCTTGACAGCACTGCCTGCAATTCCTTGACGGCGTCTTTAAGCCGATACTTGGGATCAGCATTGCCGTTGATGCGGGCTATCATGCTCTCATCGAGCTGGAAGGCGGTCTCTCTGGCGATAACCTTCTTTACTTTCTTAACCTCGTATGCCTTTA
>JAOZPL010000140.1:0-3303 GCA_029932795.1 Candidatus Zixiibacteriota bacterium
AGTATAAGAGACAGTGATGGCACTGTCGGCCGAGACATAGATGCAACTAACCTTGCCCTTAAGTTCAGCCAGGTACGGGACACGCACCACTGCACCGGGCGAAAGCAACGTCCCGCTATCGGCAAGCGAGTCGCTCTCCGGGGACGGTTGGTCAACCTGTTTGAACTTGACGATATACTTCTCCTTCTCGCTCGCCGATCCGTAGAGAGCGAACTTCCTGGCAATGGTCTCCGGTGAGTCATCAAGTACGACCGTGTACGGCATTGTGTTGGACCAGGTCTCCCCATCGTAATGAAAGAGGTCGTGGTTGATGACCACGTAGATATCGTTGGGACCGGTACCACCCACAGCCTCAACCGCACCTGTCGGCAGCCCTCCGGTCGTATCAATTTGCACGAGCGCCATGCCGTTGAAGGCAACCACACCGCTGTCGGTTCCCACCAGAGTCGAGACACCAACATTGGTAAGGCACGTAACGTTGTTGGACGGCAGACCGGACTCAGCGTCATATCTCTGCCACTTAAGACCGTTATGCTGCACCAGTCCATCAGTCGTACCGATCAACAGGATTTCTCCGTCGGAGGCGATTGACGTCAACTCGCCCGAATAGCTGGCCGAATAGGGCACGGCCAGTTCCTCAGGAATGAATCGAGCCAGGGATTTCTCAATCGCAAAATTGATACGGTCAATTTCCCCTTCAGTCAGGGTGCTGTCCTTATACCCATCCTCAAAAGCCTTCCTGGCTTTGGCCACGTAATCCCATTTAATAAGGCAGAGAACGTAACTGGCAACCAGCGAATCAAGACCGGATATCAGCGTGCTCAGGTCGCTGTAGTCCTCAGGGATAACCGCTACTATCCGGTCCCGCAGTTCCACGAGTTCTTCATATGTCCCCTGATTGTTGGCGACAGCAACCTTTTCTACGATCTCCTTCAGCCGCGTTTCATCAACGACATTGAAGTAACTGGCGACTTTACCCCTGACCGTTTCGTCGGTCTTGGTACTGAAGATTTCCTCGGTGTACCAGTTCTTGTTATCATATCGAATCAGCCCTAGGGGACTAATAGCCCAGATATCGTAGTCAAGATAGTTGGAACCTTTGCCTTTCCTGAGAACAGCGATACCCTGGAGAGGGCGATATTCGCTTGGAATGGTGGCGTCGATCCAGGTGTTGGCCAGCGGATAGGCTCCAAGACCGGCCGGATTCCAGTGGGTGGCGGTGGCGTCATCAGCGATAGCCACAAACGCTTCACCCATACCGGAGGCTCGCGACCCGGGTGCTATGCGCAGGAAGAGGACCGCGCTCTCGGAAACCGAATAACTACTGGAGGCAGCACCCGCCACGAGTAAAAAGGTTAGGATTACAAGGCTGAATCTGTTTCTTCTCATGCTCTGGTCTCCAATCATATTAGTCAATCACAATTACTTTTCCAAACGATTCGACATCCTCACCACCTGAATAGGGTTGCACGGTGGCCTTATATATATAAACTCCGGTAGCTACCCGATCGCCGTCGGCGTCCCGACCATCCCAGACTATGGAAGTGGAACCGTTAGGGTAATTATCGGCACCGAGGCCATACTGGATAAAGGTCTTGATTTTTCTGCCGGAAAGAGTAAAAACCTCCAGGCTGAACCTCTCCGCAGGCTGAGTCAGCTCGAAATAGAAAGTCGTCCGGTCAACCATCGGATTCGGATAATTCAGAAGCTCATTAATCGCCATTTCCGTGCTGGCAGCAATCTCACCATCAAACATAGCCACTGATACATTATTGGCATTGTCCCAGGCCCGGATACGGAACTGGTGTCTCCCCGGCTCCAGTGACTCCAAGGGATATTGCAGGCTGCCAGCGGCTATGTCATCTTTTTCGTACTCAAACAGCGCCGTCAAGTTAATCAGGTTGTCCACCCGGCCATCAATCTCCAGGCTGATCCCGTGTCCAAGGTTGTCTGCCAGATTAACCCCGGAGGGATCAGACACCGTGATTTCCAGGATGTCATTTCTGCCGATGATGTCGCCGCTGACGAAGTTGGACCGGCCGACAATACCGTAGTCAATCTCCGGCCCGACAGAATCCGCAGCCGGAGCCACCGAATCTTTTATGACAATGCCATCGGCTTGCCCGATAGCGTCGATACGGTCCAGGATTGCGTAGGCCACAACCTTGGCACCCGTGCCACCATAGCCAACATCCAGAGGTACGATGAACCGGAAATCAAACTGGCCCGCAGTAATTGAGGCTGATCCCCGGTAGATTGATGGGCCCGGTACCTTGTACCTGATTCCGCCAGTGTCATCCGGATTCAGACGCAACAACCGTTCGCGGTCAGTGTCCAGCACCCTGACCAGCAGCGAGCCGTCCCGGTATACCGTGTCACCAACGGCATCAGCAACCCACCCGGTGACATGAGCCGTATCGAGGGCAATCAGGCTGTCAGGAGCAGTCAGCTCGACATCCAGCGCTGGCGTTCCCAGTCGGAGCAGCGGATCGCCGAAATAGACGTACTTCTGATCGTTCGGTTTTCTTCCCGGACCGGGATACTGGCGCTCCAGTTTGGCCAGGTATATCGCTTCACATATTGAAAGAGAATCCTCACCCAGCAGGATGTCGAACACTTTCCGGTTGAACGCAGCGTTCTCCGACGCATAGACCAGACGGCTGGCCGCCGTCGAGGCAACAGCCCCACCACCCGGCATACTCAAGAGTTCTTCGCCCATACTCTCGCGCTTCGGATCGTCAAAAAAGCCGATAGCACACGAAGCGGCAAACACAAGCGGTAGACAAGCACCATTGTTCAGCCGGGGAAGATCAGCCATGCGCGTGAATACATGTTCGTGCGCCCAGACATCCGGGTTACCATGGCCAACATAGTTCACAATCAGGGTACCCCGGTTAAAGGCGTCCACAATAGCATCGTTTACCGCCGGTTTGCTCCGATTAACAAACGGATATTCCCACATGTATATCTTCTCACGGGCGAAATGAGGCGGGATATGCCCCTTCTCCAGCGTTTCGGTGTCGCGGGTGTGGAACTCCTCGTCGTCGGTGCCGCCGTACTGGTCGTCGGCAACCAGGGTAACCGTATTCCGCCAGAAACCAAAATTGTCACTGGTTTCATACTGCATCACCTTTTGAGCGATGTTGATGATCTGGCTACCGCTGCTTACAGGCCAGCGAGCGGTCATCATGTCAAGCCCGCGGTCAGGAACATAGGTGTAACTGGTATCGGAATCCAGAACGCCAAGCTTGCCAAAATGAACATAACCGTCGTCACTGCACACCGAATCAGACTGGCGAATGC
>JAOZPL010000140.1:3313-5432 GCA_029932795.1 Candidatus Zixiibacteriota bacterium
GCACGGCGGCACAGTATTGGCAACATCAGTACCAAGGTGATTCAAAAAGTCATAGCTGCCGTCACCGACAAACAGCACCGCAGCGGGTGCCGGTGTTGGATAGTTCTCATAGGCGAACTTGAGGTAGTCCCGGATCGCTGCCGGATCATACAGACCGTATGAGAAATTATCCATAATATCATCGACGAAAGCCAGTCTGACTGCATACCCCTGCGCCTGGCGGAAGGTAACATACTCATCCAGGTATGGCGCCAACGCCGCCGTTGTCACGATAATCAGGTCAACCTGCTCAGAACTGTTACGCAGATCAGTGATTGTCACCCTCGTTATGGACGCCGGTGAAACCGCCTGCTGCGGGAGGGCACAATAGAAACGATTCGGTTCGGACGCCTCCAGAATGCTTTCAAACGACAGCAACCCGCCTCCTCTATCGTACCCGGTCAGCATGCGTGGCTGCCGGGGATTGACCAGATCAAGAATGATCGGATCAGATGAGAAGTCATCCACTACTTCTATTAACGCCGTCCCAGCGAAAAATCCAAGGATCATATCCAGCTTGTCGTTTTCCGGCCTGAGCAGACTGTTGTAACTGATCTCACCAAAGTTGAAATAGGGCGGCACTGTTGATGATAGAGGTCCGAGGCTCAGGTCAATCCGGTTAAGACCATCAATTAGAGAGAGCGTCCCGAAGAGACAGCGAGTACCATCACAAACTTTATCGAAACAGGTCACGCCATTGACGGCAACATCCATGTAACTCGCACCGCCGGTTCCCTGGTTGGTCTGCCCTACAAGTCTGACGGTCGCAGTATCACCAGTAACGGCCCCCGGGGTCGCGACCCAGAACGTAAGAGATGTCTCATCCGTCCAGTACCACGTGAAATAATCCTTGATGTGTCTATCTGTAGCTTTAGATAGCAGATCGTTTTGCTCAGTGTGTACCCGGCGCAAGAAACTACTGATGGTAGTGTCAGCATCGCCGGTCACCGAAGCGTTTTCGACGATCATGCGCTGACCCCCGCCGCTGAAATCGCCCGACACTGCCAGCCAGTATACATTCTCCCCGGTGTACGGGTTATGAACATACTCCGGCAGCTGATCAGGCCGATAGACCCAGCGGTTGACCGATTCACCGAAAAACAGCAGGTAGTCGTTGATATCAAACTGACCGTCACTACCGTCTTCAACGATGATTGCTATCTCTTCGAAGGAAGGCCGTGCCGAATCATTATTCTCCTGCAGCCGCAACCCACCGGCGCTGAACAAGCGAATCGAATCGGGATGAAGACCCGACAGCGTGATACCAGCCGAAGCCATCTGAGCTCCGGTGATTTTGTGCAGACCGGTCTGGACTACAACTACCTTGTACCACGTGGACGCGTCAAGCAGGGGATTTTCTTGAGATGTCACAGACAGCTCTGTGCGGCGAGGAGAAATTGGCCAGTGCTTGACCTGTTCGAAATTGGCCAAACCTGACTGAAAAACCCTATTGAAGAGGCGGCTCTCCGGCTCGTGTGTCTGCCCAGTGTGCAAACCGCCGGTAAATCTAATCCTGACCTCCACCTCGCTGTATACCATATGGCCACTGACTGGATAAACCCGAACGGCAACAATCTGTCGACCGCGTACCAGCAGCGGCCTGGTGAGTTCAGCCAGCTCAGTGACGGCAATATCACTCTCGCCATCCAGCTCCGCTTCAGCAACAAGCGGTACCGGGCGGTGACCTTCGACAGCCATAAGGCGTGCGGTTGCACCGGATGGAACGCCTACCAGGACCTGGTGGAAAAAATAGAAGCTGGAGTCAGTACCGGTAACCCGTTCTACGCCGGACAGGTCGGCCTCTGTGAACACCCTGAAATGAAATTCTGAATCTGTAGACGAAACTACCTGGATGTTATGAGCAACAGCCGATGAGGATAAGAAACCGGCGAGGAAACCGTAAACAAGAAATGAAAACTTATACAAACAACTTTTCATGGCAACCGGGTACAACAACCCGGCCCGGGAACCGAATAAGAATACAGCACGGTTTGCGGGCCGTCAAAACAACCACCGTTAAACAAAGCTCTCTACATGCTACAAAGCCGTTAGCCGTCGTGCTATAAACTTACCTCCGCTA
>JAOZPL010000140.1:5442-5752 GCA_029932795.1 Candidatus Zixiibacteriota bacterium
ACTCAAGAGTGCGCACCTAACTCGTTGCCGTCCATTAAGATGAACATTGGAGGCAAACAGCCACCGCCACTGCTCCTACCAATTCTCGGGCTGAAAAACCCGCAAATCCATTCACACCTCGCAACACAATTCCCTCTGGAGCCAGCTATTGGCATTCAGATTAGCGGTACCTCATCAAATCAGCCTCCAGTTCCCGGCTGAGTTCCTCAGTCCTGGCCTGCAGACCCGCCAGGCGATACTCATAGTCGCCTACACTGCCGGAAGGGTAAAAAACGGCGCTGTAAACATCGTAGAAATGATCCACGAAACC
>JAOZPL010000141.1 GCA_029932795.1 Candidatus Zixiibacteriota bacterium
ATGTGAAACTCATCAACACAATCACACAAAAAGCCGGTACCAGCTCAGTAAGATCATCGTGCTTAAGTTGTATCACCGGGGACAACATCAGTAATCCGACTACGATCAGAGCCGGGCCATACGCGCACCCCGGTACAGCCGTGAGAAACGGTGCAAAGAACAACGTGAGGAGAAACAGGAAAGCCGTCACGACCGATGTAAACCCGGATTTCCCTCCAGCCTGAATACCGGTGGCCGACTCGATAAAAGTGCCGGTTGTCGTAGTTCCCAGAAGAGCTCCAATAACGGTGGCCATCGAGTCACACAGCATTGGTTTTTCGATTTCCGGTAGATTGCCATTCTTATCGAGCATCCGCGCTTTGTAGGCCAGACCCAGTAACGTGCCGGCAGTGTCGACAAAATCCATAACCAACACGGTGAGAATAACAGAGAAGAAACCCCACTTCAGCGAGGCCAGGATGTCCAGTTCGAGGAAGATCGGCGCCAGACTTGGCGGCGTACTGATCCATTCCCCGGGCAACTCGGCAACCCTCAATACAAAAGAAAGTAATGTCACAACTACAATGCTTATCAGCAGTGCACCTGTGACACGCCGTATCATCATCAGGCTCATCATCAGAAAACAGATGATTGCCAGTATGACAGCCGTGTCACCGAGATCGCCGACATGAACCGGGGCTCCTTCGACACCAAGCACTACAATACCGGTGGTGTTCAACCCGATAAAAGTGAGAAACAACCCGATCCCAACTGCAAACGCGATTTTCAGCGAGTTCGGAATGCAGTTTGCCAGCCAGCCACGGACACCAAGGACGGTAATAACAGTGAAAAGCACTCCGCCAACGAATATTGCACCGAGAGCTGCTTGCCAGCTATAGCCCAGAACCTGCACCACCGTATAGGCAATAAACGCATTCTCCCCCATGTACGGGGCAATGGCAAACGGCCGCCGTGCATAAACCCCCATCGCCAGCGTCCCGAAAAAAGCGCTCAGGGCAGTGGCAACCATTGACGGCCCCAGGGGGATGCCGGCCATCTCCAGAATCTTGGGATTGACAATGATGATATACGCCATAGTGACAAACGTCGTGACGCCAGCGATTGTCTCCTGCTTGAAGCCGGTCCGAAGTTCATCAAAGCGGAAGTATCGTCTTAGAAAGGCAATCACAATCTGCACTCCTTTGTCCTGTCGGAACGACACAATCTATGCTTGGCATAGCCCTCTGTCACTCTTTATCTGGCGGCTACAACTGTCACGATAACCTATGGTTCTTTAGACTATCAGTCACAGGTCCTGTTCGGCACTGGCAACGCCGAAGACTCTGATCATAAAATGGAATCGCTACGCTGTAAGCTCAGAGCCGGCCGTTTACCCGAAGGCAACATCAAGTACCATCATGACCGCAAAACCGAGAATAGCACCCATGGTGGCGATGTCCGGGTGGCCGCCGGTCTGCGATTCGGGAACCAATTCCTCCACCACCACGAATATCATGGCGCCCGCAGCAAAAGCAAGCGCATACGGCAGGATTGGGGTTGCAATCAAAACCAGAGCAGCACCCACCACTCCCGCCAGCGGCTCCACAAAGCCGGAGAGCTGACCATACCAGAACGATTTCATACGTGACAGTCCTTCCCGCCGGAGCGGCATAGCCACCGCCATCCCTTCAGGGAAGTTCTGGATCCCGATCCCAAGCGCCAGGGCAATAGCTCCAGCCAGAGTGGCCGATGGCAACCCCGCCGCCACCGCCCCGAAAGCTACCCCCACCGCCAGACCTTCCGGGATGTTGTGCAATGTCACGGCAGACACGAGTAAAATACTCCGATGCCAGCTCGTTTTGATCCCTTCCGCACTTTCAAGCGGCAGGTTAAGGTGCAGGTGTGGAATAATTCTATCCAGGCCACGAAGAAAAACGGCTCCCAACAGAAACCCGACTGTTGCCGGTACCCACGCCGGCAGCGGTTCGCCTTCCGCCATTTCAATAGCCGGCGCCAGCAACGACCAGAAACTGGCGGCAATCATCACACCCGCAGCAAAGCCGAGCATGCCGTCCATCGTCTGTCGTTTCGGCTCGCGAGCAAAGAACACTCCGGCGGCTCCTGCTGCCGTCACACCCCAGGTAAAACAGGTAGCTAACAGGGCCTGCAACACATGATTCAAGTCTGTAAACCATTGTATAACTGTCATAGCCTGCAACCCGCCGATGCCTCAATTCCTGTTCGCGTCAGAATACCGAATAAAGAGAACTTGTATCCCTGTCCACAAGTTTTTTCAAAGGCAACGCACCCAAACGAGTACTCCTCAAGTGCTACACACCCAGGCAATGCGGCTCGGGCATGTCCTCTCTCTAGCCCTGGGTATCAGACAGGACACGAGTGGTCCTGTTTCAGCCTGGAGGTACACTATTACTTGACAATTACACGATTCTGTGATAAATTATTGTTGAGTCAGCTGTCTTCCTTGTCGATCCTGCGCGGCTGCAGCCAGTATATGTCCACGAGGATAAGATGTTTAGAATCCTGAAAAACTTAGCGACTGCAGGGTTTCTCATATCCACACCATTCATACTGTTTTCGACAACAGCGTTCACCCTGGCAGATGAAGTCCCGGACTACCCGGCGCACACGCCTCAGGTCATAAAAGATATGCCTACAGTGACGCTGGCCTTTACTGAAAACCGGGGGCAATGGGAAGATCGGATTCTGTATCGCGCTGATGCCGGCGGGGCAAGGATATGGTTCACGAAGAACGGTGTGTTCTACGAGTTCACCCGGCACCTTACGGCAAGTAATACCAATGATATACTCCATAAGCAGCAGACGTCCTTATCTGTCCCGCTGTCGCTCCGTCATGAACCCAATTGCATCGAAACCATGGTGATCGGAGCATCGTTTGTTGGCGCCAATGCCAGGCCGCACGTAGTCGGCGAAAGTCAGATGGCATACAGATGCAACTACTTCCTTGGCAACGATCCGCAGAAATGGCACACTAATGTACCCAACTACAGGGCCGTTGTTTTTAAGGGAATTTACCCCGGAATTGATCTGAGATACCATGGCAACGGAAGACAGATGGAGTATGACTTGATTATTTCCCCCGGTGCCGATCCCTCCCGCATTCGGGTACATTACGAAGGCACAGAAGCGCTTTCCGTGAACAAGTCCGGTGAACTCATGGTCAAGACCAGATGGAGTTCCATTATCGAGTTGAAGCCACGAGCATATCAAGTTGACGGCTCCGAGCACCATGAAATCGAGTGCCAATACCACCTGCTCTCAGAGAGCGAGTTTGGATTTGATCCGGGGAGCGACTATGATCCCGAGCTGCCTCTTGTAATCGACCCGGTCTTGATCTACAGCACCTATCTGGGTGGAAGCAGTTGGGACGAGGGGCACGCTATTGTCGTGGACACGGCTGGTTATACTTATGTAACGGGTGAAACGTGGTCATCTAACTTCCCCACTGAAAACCCCTATCAGGGAAATCAGGGAGAGCAGGGCTATTTCGATGCCTTCGTGACGAAACTGGACAGCTCCGGGAGCAGCCTGGTCTACAGCACATACCTGGGCGGCAACTCCGATGACGAAGGTTGGGGAATCGCGGTTGAAGCGGACGGCCAGGTGTCTGTGACGGGCTACACCATGTCTTACGATTTCCCTATCGAGAACGCATATCAGGCCAATCAGGGGGGCGGTGACGCTTTTGTCACCAGGCTCAGCAGTTCCGGTGACAGCTTGATCTTCAGCACTTATCTAGGCGGTGATTCTGATGACGAGGGCTCTGGTATTGCGGTTGCCGAAGACGGCCGAGCGTATGTCACAGGTTACACCCTGTCATCCGACTTCCCGACCGAAAACCCTTACCAGACTAACCAGGGAGATTACGATGTCTTTGTGACAGCACTGAACAACTCCGGAGATAGCCTGATTTACAGCACCTATCTTGGCGGTAGTGGTGAGGATTACGGCCAGAGTATCGCGGTAAATCAAAACGGCCAGGCTTTTTTGACAGGCACCACGGCATCATCGGACTTCCCGACCAGGAACCCCTACCAGACAGATCAGGGAGAATACGATGCTTTCATAGCGACCCTGAGCGCCGCCGGTGACAGTCTGATCTATGGCACCTATTTGGGCGGTAGTTACCCTGACATTGGCTGGGGCATCGCCCTGGGTGAAGAGGACCAAACCTTTGTGATTGGCTTCACATACTCGTCCGACTTTCCAACCAAGAACGCCTATCAGACATATCAGGGAGAGCCCGGATACGCCGACGCTTTTGTGACCAAATTGGGCGTTAACGACGACAGCCTGATCTACAGCACCTGTCTGGGGGGTGGCTCCGATGATCAGGCCTGGGGCATTGCCGTGGATGCGGAGGGCCATGCTCTGGTTACGGGTGCGACAGAATCGTCCGACTTCCCGACCAAGAATCCCTGTCAAACATATCAGGGAGAGCCCGGATATGCCGACGCTTTCGTAGCCAAACTGAGCGCAGCCGGTGACGGCCTCATCTACAGCACCTATCTTGGCGGCAATCGTGCTGATGTCGGTTGTGGTATTGCTACAGGCAACAACGGCTATGCTTTTGTGACCGGTTGGACATACTCCTCCGACTTCCCGACCGAGAACCACTACCAGACTGATCAGGGAGACTGCGATGTCTTTGTGGCCAGGATTTATGATGGCGGCTGCTGTGTCGGTTCAACGGGGAATGTGGATGGCGATACTGATGAACTCGTCGACATCAGTGATCTAACAGCCCTGATTGACTACCTGTTTATAACCTTCACGCCACCCGAATGCATGCCGGAAGCAAACTGCGATGGCGACCCGGACGGCATTGTCGATATCGCCGATCTGACAGCACTGATTGATTTCCTGTTCATAACCTTCACCCCGCCGGCGGAGTGTCCCTGACAACCCGCAGTACCAGAGCCACTCCGCGATACGTCAGCGCCCACCGGTTACAGCAGGTTCGACTCTGCGGTCTACTGCGGGTAAATAGAAAACACGACTCATCGTTTTCCTTAAATGCGAAGAGGAGCGGCAGGGAGGGAGAGGCTGTCCCAAAAGCCCAATTTGCCGATGCGCCACATGCTCAGCATGACTTATGGGACAGCCTCCGGAACCCTGCCGATCACGTACTGGCAAGGAAGCACCTATTTCGGGCGGAAGACATCCCTAGCCTGTTGAAATGTGCCCCTGACATTCTTACTGCTTGAGGATCAACCCTGTTCGCCGCGCGTCGCCGGTAGTGCAAAGAACGACTTGAAGCAGAAGACAAACCAGAGTAACAGGGGGAGAAACGGATCGATGATCCGGCGGTTGAGCTCCAGCGCCCACATCCAGAACCAGTGCCAGTTGACACTGTAGCCAATCAGGGCGGGATATTCACGGGAGAGATCTCGGACCAGAATCCAGCGGGTGTTTTTCGCAAAAATGGTTAGATCGCAAACATGCCATAAAATAAGAACCACCGGACTGATCAGCAGGAACTTCCACCGCGCCGATCGTCCCATAAACAGGCACGAGGCCAGAAACAACGCCGCCCAGAGACTCAGATTGTAAGAAACCAGATCGGTCGGTCTCTTGCCGCTCAGCCCGAATACCTGCCGGTTGTAACCCCGACCTATTCTCACCTGCGCGTTCACCTCGAACCTGCCCTGCACAATGGTGATAACGTACGTGGTGTCGGCGGTCTCGATAGCGTTGACAAACCATTCGGAGACTGTCGCCAGAACCTGGCTT
>JAOZPL010000142.1 GCA_029932795.1 Candidatus Zixiibacteriota bacterium
GTCAAGCGAGAGGAAAAAGCTGGAGGAGCCGGGGTCGCCCTGACGGCCTGACCGACCGCGGAGCTGCCGGTCGATCCGGCGGGAGTCATGCCTCTCGGTGCCAATAATGTGCAAGCCACCGATATCGGGGATGCCATCACCCAGCTTGATATCCGTGCCGCGACCAGCCATGTTGGTGGCAATGGTTACAGCTCCTCTCTGTCCGGCGTGGGCGACAATCTCGGCTTCCCGCTGGTGTTGTTTGGCGTTGAGAACATTGTGCGGTATGCCGGTTCGTTTGAGCATGCGGGACAGTGTCTCGGAGACATCAACGGAAATAGTACCGACCAGCACCGGCCGCCCCTCGTGGTGTTTCTGACTGATCTCTTTGATGATGGCGTTATATTTCTCCCGGCGGGTACGGTAAATCTTGTCATCAGCATCAATGCGTATAACTGGTTCGTTGGTGGGGATAACCACGACATCGAGCTTGTAGATATCCCAGAACTCACTGGCCTCGGTCTCGGCGGTGCCGGTCATGCCGGCCAGCTTGTCATACATGCGGAAATAGTTCTGCAGTGTAATTGTCGCCAGGGTCTGGCTCTCCGCCTCGATCCGCACGTTTTCTTTGGCTTCAATCGCCTGATGCAAGCCGTCAGAGTAACGGCGGCCGGCGAGGATGCGGCCGGTGAACTCATCGACAATCATCACCTTGCCGTCCTGGACGACATACTCGACGTCCTTCTCGTAGAGAGAATACGCACGGAGGAGCTGGTTAATGGCATGCACCTTTTCGGAGCGTTCAGCGTGTACGCGGTAGATTTCATCCGCCTTTTTCTGTCGTTCTTCAGCGCTCAGGGATTCGTCTCCATCCAGTTCCGAAAGCATGGTGGAAAGGTCCGGTATCTCGAACAACTTCTGTTCTTCTACAGAGAACTGGGTGTTGCCAAGATCGGTTAAGGCAATGGTGTGCTCACGTTCATCGATGAAATAGTAGAGGCGGTCATCAATTTCGTGCAGTTTCTTGTCCCGCATGTAGGCTGACTCGACATCGGTCATCAGGCGTTTCATGCCGGTCTCTTTGAGGATTTTCATGAGCCGTTTGTTTTTTGGCGCACCCCGGTTAGCAGCCAGAAGCAGTGTGCCGGCCTCGAATTCATCGTCTGCCTTGCCCCCTTCAATCAGTTTTTCCACGCGGGTGATCATGTCATTGACCAGTGTCACCTGTTTGCGGACAAGTTGCTCTACAGTGGGGCGCATCTGCCGGTAACGATCGTGTGTACTTGCTTCCACCTGCCCGGAAATGATCAACGGTGTTCTGGCCTCGTCGATCAGGATTGAGTCCACCTCGTCGATGATAGCGTAGTGGAAATTGCGGTGCACCCGGTCGTCGGCGCGTTGCGCCATGTTGTCGCGGAGGTAATCGAACCCGAATTCGTTGGCGGTGCCGTACGTAACATCACACATGTACATCTCACGCCGTTCGGCGTTGGTCATCTGGTTCTGAATGACGCCAACGCTAAGACCAAGGTACTCGAGGATTTTACCCATCCACTCCCTGTCGCGCTTGGCCAGGTAATCGTTGACCGTGACAATGTGAACGCCTTTACCGGTCAGAGCGTTGAGATAGGTTGGCAGCGTAGCCACGAGCGTTTTACCTTCACCGGTTCCCATCTCCGCGATTTTCCCCTGATGCAGGACAATCCCGCCAATCAACTGGACATCGAAGTGGACCATGTTCCACTCGGTCGGCAGACCAACTACATCCCAGGTTTGACCAAGATGGCGACGGCAGGCTTCTTTGACCACTGCGAAGGCCTCGACCATGAGATCATCAGGCGTCTCCCCCCCGGCCAGCCGATTCCTGAACTCATCGGTTTTACCCTTCAGCTCTTCCTCGCTGAGGTTCTTGAACTTTTCGTAGTATCGGTTGATTTCATCCACGTATGGAGCGAGCTTCTTGACATCGCGATCATACTTGGTCCCGAATATTTTCGTCAACAGGTTTTTCATGTCCGGTTCACTTCTGCTGTTAATTTCCCGTTTGAGAATACAAAATTCCTCCTGCAAAGGCAATCATAGTCTTTTACATGAACAGGTGGAGAAGGTTTGGCGTGATTCGGCCACGCCGATAGAGTTCTTGATGTACGCCCGACGAAGCCATAGATTGCAAATATGAATAGGCATGAAACGGGTACTGTGGTAGCAAGTCGCGGACGGCGCTTTGAGGTATGTGCGAAAGATCATACCCTCTGGCAGTGTGAACTGCGTCGGAAAGTTAAGCAGGAAGCAGACAGAGTCACACCGGTGGCGGTCGGTGACAATGTCCTTTTTTCCCGTTCACATGAGGGCTCCGGGGCCATTGAGAAGGTACTGCCCCGACGGACAGCCTTTTTCCGACCGTCTAAAGGGTTGGAGTTCAAAAAGCAGGTGATTGCCGCCAACCTGGATCAACTGGCGATCGTGAGCTCGGTGCAAGCACCGCCGTTCAAGACCGGGCTGATTGACCGTTTTCTGATTGCAGCGGAGATGGGACGACTGAAACCGCTGATTGTCATCAATAAAACTGATCTTGAGAAGCCAACCGGTTTTGATCAGGTCATAGCTGTCTATCGGTCGATCGGTTTTGCAGTTTCTGAAGTCTCGGCAAATACCGGGATGGGGCTTGATGAATTGAGAAAACATCTGGTTGGCAATCGGTCGTTATTCGTCGGGCACTCCGGGGTGGGTAAATCAACTCTGTTGAACGAGCTTATACCTGGGCTGAATATCACGACCCGCGAAATCTCTGTCCGTTCGGTCAGGGGCAAACACGTAACTTCCAGTATTGAGATGTATGAGCTTCCTTCGGGCGGCTTTGTGGTGGATTCTCCCGGGTTAAAAGTCATGGGGTTATGGGAAGTTGACCGGGAGGATTTACCTCACTACTATCCGGAGTTCAAAGCCTGCCTGGGCAAATGTCGTTTCAGCCGGTGTACCCACACTCACGAACCGGATTGCGCAGTCAAGGATGCAGTTGAAAAGGGAGAGATAAGCTGGTTCCGATATGAGAATTACATCGCTATTGCCGACTCACTGGAAAGCAATAGGTAACTTAAGATACGGTAGTCAGTTACCGATAAAGGTGACAGGGTTATGGCTTCTCGAAACAGCACAGAGTTCCGTGTTGGTGTAATTGTCCTGCTTGGGCTGGTGGTTCTGGCCGGCTCGTTGTACTGGTTGCAGGGATACAAGCTCCATCGGAACTCCCAGGCCATCAGGGTCCGGTTCAACGATGTCGGCACGCTGGCAGTGGGAGACAAAGTTACAGTCTCCGGTGTGCATAAGGGTAAAGTGAGCGGTATGGATTTGACCGAAGAGGGCGTGCTGGTTGAGCTGCTCATTTATCGGGACGTGGTTATCAAGCGGGACGCGACATTTACGATCAAGAACCTTGGGGTTATGGGTGACCGGTTCGTGGCTGTCTCTCCGGGGCGTGATTCCGTCCAGTTTGACAATAATCAAATCGTTGACGGTTTCTACGATACCGGCATTCCCGAGGTAATGGGCATGGTGGGGGAGATGGTCACTGAGTTGAGGAATCTTGTGTCTTCTCTTAAGAGGACAATTGCGTCGGATTCATCGCTGGGGAAGTTCAACCGTATCGTAGATAACTTTGAAAGCGTGTCCTCGTCGCTGGCTGAATATCTCGAGAGAAGTGAAACCAAGCTTGATCAAACAGCGGACAACTTTCTGGCGGCATCACGGCGGCTGAATCGGATACTGGACGAGAATGCCGGGCGGGTTGATTCGTCAATTGCTCGATTTGATCGCATGAGTGTTCAACTGGAGACGTTTGTCCACCAGCTTGATACGCTGTCAATGTCGGCCCGGCGGTTTGCGGACGCGCTGGAAAACGAAGAAGGCACGGTACACCTGATGCTTGAGGATCGCCGCCTCTACGATGATCTCCGACGGACAGCCGACAATATTGACGAACTGATCAACGACATTCGGGCCAATCCGCGCAAGTATATCAACCTGAAAGTGGAGTTGTTCTGAGTATGTCCAGATTCAGACTGGCGTTCGGTATACATAACCACCAACCGGTGGGCAACTTCGAGACAGTCTTCGAAGAGGCTCATCAGAAAGCATATAGACCCTTCCTGAAGCTGCTGGAGTCATTTGAGGGGATATCAATGTCGCTTCACCAGTCCGGGATTCTCTGGCGTTGGCAAAAGAGGGCGCACGCAGATTATTATGGGCTGGTCAAGCGTTTGGTCGATAGCGGACGACTGGAGTTGATGACGGGCGGTTTCTATGAGCCGATTCTCACATCTATCCCGGAGCGAGATGCCCGGGGACAGATTGCCATGCTGAACAAATACATCGCCGATCATTTTGATAAGGAACCGATCGGACTCTGGTTGACCGAGCGCATCTGGGAGCCGCATCTGCCGAAACTCCTCGCCCAGGCCGGTGTGTTCTACCTGCCGATCGATGATACTCACTTCATTTACACCGGCTTTGAACACAGCCAGTTGACAGGTCCGTTTGTTACGGAACACGAAGGGTATCGGGTTATCCTGCTACCGATCCAGAAACGGCTGCGATATCTCATTCCGTTTGGCACGGTTCAGGATGTTATTACGGAGCTTCGTTCGCAGGCGGAAAGGAATCCATCGGGGATGGCCATTTATGCCGACGACGGCGAGAAGTTCGGTGTCTGGCCAAACACCCATAAGCACTGTTATCAGGATGGCTGGCTGGAGGAGTTTTTCACCGCTCTTGAAAAGAACGCTGATTGGCTTGAGGTTATCACTCTTGGCCAGGCAGCGGCAGAGACACCGGCGGGACGAGCGTATATTCCGTCTGCTTCCTACGAAGAGATGTTGCATTGGTCACTGCCGCCAACCGCGTTTCTGGAGTATGAGAACTTCGAGCACTGGCTCAAAGAAAACGAGCAGTGGGACCGGTACGGTCGTTTTGTGCGAGGTGGGCACTGGCGTAGTTTTCTGGCCAAGTACGAGGAGGCTAATCTGATGCATAAAAAGATGCTGATGGTCTCCCAGCGCCTGGCGGAGTATGAGGGGGCAGCCTCCGGGCAGAATGAGCAGGCAAACCTGGCGCGGGATCGCCTCTACGCATCGCAATGTAATTGTCCTTACTGGCACGGTGTTTTTGGTGGCCTGTACCTTCCCCATATTCGGCAGGCCGTTTACGGCAGTATGATCGAGGCCGATCATTGCCTACGAAAGCTGCTCGGTGAGACCGGAATATCAGCCCGTATCTGCGACTATGACGCCGACGGAACTGACGAAATTATCATTGCTGATGAGAAGTTGACCGCCATTTTCAGCCCGTATCGAGGGGGAGTTCTACAGGACCTGGCTCTTAACGAACATGCCTTTTCGCTCACTGACACCATGACGCGCTGTAGGGAGGGGTACCATAACAAGCTTGACCAGGCGGTGGCGGCTGATTCCGCCGGGAAAACATCATCGATCCACGATCAGGTACTGGCCAAGGAGGAGGGGCTATCCAGGTATTTAGTTGAAGACTGGTATCTTAAACGATGCTTTATCGATCACTTCTTCACGAGCGGTGTGACGCTGGAGGCCTTTCGATCAGGCAAGTTTGGTGAAGAAGGGGACTTCATTCTTGAACCGTATGATTATCGCCTGAGCGATGACCGCCGACAGTTGGAGTTGACCAGGCAAGGACACCTGTGGCGTTCGGAAGAACCGATTA
>JAOZPL010000143.1 GCA_029932795.1 Candidatus Zixiibacteriota bacterium
GTACCAGGAGTTGGAGGAAGCGGGCAAGGAATTTGACGCCCGTATGGGTGGTGCTGCAGTTCATGAGATGCTACGGCAGATCGATATCGATGAAATGGTTGCCGCTCTCCGGGCTCAGATCAAGGTTGAGACGTCTGTCCAACGGAAAAAAGATACCCTGAAACGGCTGCGCATTTTTGAATCTTTCCGGCAGTCGCCCAACCGCCCGGAGTGGATGATCATGAGTGTTATTCCTGTGATTCCACCCGATCTTCGCCCTCTGGTGCCTCTCGAAGGTGGCCGTTTTGCAACCTCCGATCTGAATGATCTCTATCGCCGAGTGATCAATCGGAACAACCGTCTGAAAAAGTTGATCAATATCCAGGCTCCGGACGTGATTCTTCGCAACGAGAAGCGCATGTTGCAGGAGGCAGTTGATGCCCTGCTTGACAATGGTCGACGTACTCATTCCGTCCGCGGAGATTCCAAGCGTCCTCTTAAATCGCTCTCCGACTTGCTCAAGGGAAAACAGGGACGGTTCCGGCAGAACCTGCTGGGTAAGCGTGTTGACTATTCTGGTCGCTCGGTGATCGTTGTCGGACCCGAACTCAAACTGCACCAGTGTGGTCTCCCCAAGAACATGGCCCTTGAGCTCTTCAAGCCCTTCATCATAATGAAACTGGAGGAAAAGGGATACGTCCAGACGGTGAAATCAGCCAAGAAGCTGGTGGAGAAAGAAAAACCCGAGGTGTGGGATATTCTCGAGGAGATCATTGAAGATCATCCGGTCATGCTCAACCGTGCTCCCACTCTGCACCGCTTGGGTATACAGGCGTTTTACCCAGTGCTGGTTGAGGGGAAAGCGATTCGTTTGCATCCGCTCGTCTGTGCTGCCTTTAATGCTGACTTCGACGGTGATCAGATGGCTGTCCATGTACCGCTCTCGTTTGAAGCGCAGCTTGAGGCTCGGGTACTAATGCTGTCTACCAACAACATCCTGCTGCCGTCATCAGGCCGACCGATTGTGGTACCCTCACAGGATATGGTTTTGGGCTGCTACTACATGACCAAGGTCAGGGAAGGCGCCAGAGGGGAAGGCATGTATTTTTACAGTCCTGACGAGGCTCTCACAGCGTTCGATGCCGGCCATGTGGAGATGCATGCTTTGATTCATGTCCGCAACAATGGCCAGATGCTGGAAACAACCGCGGGACGCCTGCTGTTCAATAAACTGCTCCCGGATCAAATGCCCTTCTTTAATGATATCGCCAACAAGTCCAAGCTTGAGGAAATTGTTGGCAATGCCTTCTGGCATCACGGCCAGAGGGAAACGATCGAACTGATTGATCGTCTCAAGTACGCCGGATTTGAATACGCCACCAAGGCCGGAGTAACTGTCTCTATTGACGATCTGGTAATTCCGGAAGAAAAATACAAGATGATTCAGGCGGCCAGTAAGGAAGTTGCCAAGATAGAGAAGCAGTATGAACGAGGTGTCATTACCAATAGTGAACGGTATAATCAGGTTATTGATACCTGGACACGCACCACGACAGATGTCTCTGAGGTGATGTTCGACAATCTCGCAGCCCAGGATCAGGGCTTTAATCCCGTTTATATGATGGCTGATTCCGGTGCCCGGGGTTCAAAAGAGCAGATCCGCCAACTGGCTGGCATGCGTGGTTTGATGGCCAAGCCGCAAAAGAAGATCACCGGCGGTGTCGGTGAGATTATTGAGACCCCGGTGGTATCCAATTTCCAGGAAGGGCTCTCCGTGCAGGAATACTTCATTTCCACGCACGGTGCCCGTAAGGGCTTAGCCGACACGGCGTTGAAGACGGCCGATGCTGGTTATCTGACCCGACGGCTGGTTGATGTGGCTCAGGATGTGATTGTCAGGCAGGAGGACTGCCAGACGATTCTTGGCCTTGAGGTCTCGGCTCTTAAAGAGGCAGAGGAAGTTATAGAGTCCTTGGCTGACCGCATTCTGGGTCGGGTGGCACTTGAGGATATCTATGACCCCATCACCGAAGAGGTTATCGTCAAAGCCGGTCAGGAGATCAGGGAAGCAGAAGCAGCGGCGATCGAAGAAGCCGGAATTGAGACCGTTCACATTCGGTCGGTTCTCACCTGCGAGTCGCAGTACGGTGTCTGTGCCAAATGTTATGGTCGAGATCTCTCCAGCCGAAAGATGGTCAATATTGGAGAAGCCGTCGGTGTTATTGCAGCCCAATCAATTGGAGAACCCGGTACCCAGTTGACTCTCCGCACGTTCCACATCGGTGGTACGGCGGCCCGCATTGCCGAGCAATCTCAGATGGAGGCCAAGTATGACGGGAACATCAAGCTGGAAAACGTGCTGTCGGTATCCCGGGCTGATGGTTCGGTGGTTGTGACCTCCCGCGACGGTGTCGGAGAATCTCACATAGTCGATGAGAAGGGACGCGTCCGCACACGTCTGAAACTGCCCTACGGAGCCCACCTGATGGTCAGGGATAAACAGAAGGTCAAGAAAGGTGATATTATCTTTGAATGGGATCCTTACACCGGCTTGATTATTTCCGAGCGCAGCGGCAAAGTCCGTTTTCGGGATATTGTCAAGGATGTTACCGTGAGTGAGGAAATCGATGAGCATACTGGACTCATTCAATTGAAAATTATCGAACACCGGGACAAAACGCTCTTCCCGACAATCATTATCGAGAGCAGCCGTGGCAAGACCGTCGCCAGCTATCGAGTACCCACTGATGCACAGCTTCAGGTTCAGGAAAACCAGACTGTGGAAGCTGGTGATGTATTGGTGAAAATGCCTCGAATGATTACCCGGTCAAAAGATATTACCGGTGGCCTGCCTCGTGTTGCCGAGCTTTTTGAAGCCCGTCGGCCGCACGATCCGGCAGTTATCTCCGAGGTGGATGGACGGGTGGAATTCGGAAAGATCGTTCGCGGTCAGCAACAGATCATTGTGCAGGGTGAGGAGGAGGAGGTCAAGGAATACCTTATTCCACATGGTAAGCACCTGATGGTTCATGACGGCGACTATGCCAGAGCGGGCGATCGGCTGTGTGAAGGTTCGGTTGATCCACACGATATCCTTAGGATTCTTGGCGTCTACGCCGTGCAGTCGTATCTCGTGAACGAAATCCAGGAGGTCTATCGCCTTCAGGGTGTGAAAATAAACGATAAACATATCGAGATTATTGTCCGACAAATGTTACAGAAGGTTCAGGTGGAGCATGCCGGTGACACCAATCTTCTTGAGGGGGAGAAGGTGGACAAGGTCAAGTTTGTCGAGGAGAACAACCGGGTGATCGCAGAGGGTGGTGAGCCAGCCACGTCGGAGACCCTGCTTCTAGGGATAACAAGGTCATCTCTTTCAACCGAGAGCTTCATCTCCGCGGCTTCGTTCCAGGAAACGACACGTGTCCTCACCGAGGCGGCTATTTGCGGTAAAACCGACCATCTTCTAGGCCTGAAAGAGAACGTAATAATAGGTCGGCTGATTCCGGCGGGAACGGGTACTGAGAAATACCGCACCATCCAGGTGGAGCACGAAGAGGAAAAGGCCGAGGAGGTATCTGCAGAACCGTCTCAGCCGAGAGTGGCGGACATTTTCAAAGAAAACGCTTGACAATCGGTTGTGTGAGAGTAAATTGCTGCTCTGTTTTTTGACTAAAATATGGAATTGGGTAGTACTGGAGCGAAATGCCAACAATAAACCAGTTGATTCGTAAGGGTCGTAAAAAGATTGTCGAGAAGGCCAAGACTCCGGCCCTTAATCGCTCCCCCCAGAAACGAGGAGTCTGTACAAGGGTCTATACGTCGACACCAAAGAAGCCGAATTCGGCCCTGAGAAAGGTAGCCAGAGTGCGTCTCACCAGTCAGGTGGAGGTGACAGCTTATATTCCCGGTGAAGGGCATAATCTCCAGGAGCACTCGATTGTGATGATTCGGGGTGGCCGTGTCAAGGACCTCCCGGGAGTTCGTTATCACATCATTCGGGGAACCAAGGATACTTCCGGCGTAGGTGATCGTCGGCGCGGACGCTCTAAGTACGGGACCAAGAAACCCAAGCAGTAAGAGTGGCGGATAAGACATGTCGAGACGGATGCATATACAGAAGCGGGGACAACAGGTCGATCACAAGTACGGTGACAGACTGGTGACACAGTTCGTTTCATGCCTGTTAAAACAGGGCAAACGTTCCACGGCCGAGCGGATTCTATACGATGCTCTGGACTTGCTGGAGAAGAAGTCCGGTCAGACACCTCTGGATGTATTCCATAAGGCTATGAACAATGTCAGGCCGGTGGTTGAGGTCAGGTCTCGGCGGGTTGGCGGTGCTACATATCAGGTGCCGGTTGAGGTCCGCCCCGGGCGACGCACGGCCCTGGCAATCAGATGGATAATTAAATATTCGAAGGATCGTAAAGAGAAGTCGATGGCTGATAAGCTGTCCGCAGAACTACTGGCCGCCTCCAATAATGAAGGAGGGTCGATTAAGAAGAAGGAGGATACTCACAAGATGGCTGAGGCCAATAAGGCCTTCGCGCACTTTAAGTTGTAATTGGCGGTAGCGATAGGCAACCGCCGGAGAACCTTTGAATGCAGAGGTCTAACAACGAGGAGAGCTGTTGCGCGCTAAACTGAAAAAAACTTAGGAAGTTGACAGAGCGGTTCTACCTACCCTGCTGATTGGAAAAATCGGACCTGTCGCTTCCCCATGAAAGTGCAGTCTCATTTTGTCGGTATCAGTCAGGGATTTTTTATGTCTACGCATGAAAGCCTGGGGAAAATCAGGAACATAGGCATTATGGCCCACATCGACGCCGGTAAAACGACCACTACCGAGCGTATCTTGTTCTATACCGGGAAAACCCACCGGATGGGCGAGGTGCATGAAGGTGCCGCTATAATGGACTGGATGGAGCAGGAGAAGGAGCGTGGTATCACTATTACATCCGCGGCCACCACCTGCTTCTGGCGTGGACATACTATAAATATCATCGATACTCCGGGTCATGTTGACTTTACCGTTGAGGTCGAACGCTCTCTGCGCGTTCTCGATGGTGCGGTGGCGCTTTTCTGCGCTGTCGGCGGAGTCGAGCCGCAGTCGGAGACCGTTTGGCGGCAGGCGGACAAATACGGTGTTCCGCGAATCGCCTATATTAACAAGATGGACCGCACCGGTGCCAGTTTCATGCATACGCTCAAGATGATGAACGAGCGTTTTGCCACCAACTGCGTGGCCATTGCCATTCCGGCCGGTGAAGGGGAAATGTTTAGCGGAATTATAGATCTGATGACGATGAAATTCCGCGTTTTTCATGAAGATTCCCAGGGGATGATCTACGACGACCTCGAAATTCCTGACGATATGGTTGACACCGCCAATGAATACCGTGAGAAGCTGCTCGAGGCTGTGGCCGGGTTCGACGACAGCCTGCTGGAACAGTTTTTGCGGGATGAACCTCTTGATCCGGTCAAGGTCTTGGCTGCCGTAAGGCAGGCTACTATCGCTTCCAAGATGGTCCCGGTACTATGCGGGTCATCTTTCAAAAATAAGGGAGTGCAAAAACTTCTCGATTCCGTCATAGATTTTCTTCCATCCCCCCTTGACATACTTCCCGTAAAGGGGCACGCTATTGGTAACACCGAAAAGATGCTTGAGCGCTGGCCCAGTGTTGACGAACCAGCGGCTGCTCTCGCGTTCAAGATAATGTCTGACT
>JAOZPL010000144.1 GCA_029932795.1 Candidatus Zixiibacteriota bacterium
TCGAAGACCTGCTGGAGAACTGGATCAAGATCAAGCGGGAAGAAGTGACCGAGATTCGGGTACGACCAACACCGTTCGAGTTCGAAATGTATTATGATGCGTAGGCTGGGCGCGGCATGGCTTTGGTAAGCAGATTTCAGATGGGGTACAGTTAGCGGTACACCAAGACTGCGATCTGAACAATCACCTAGTCCTCCTTGTGTATAACCATGGCTGAGGCTTGCGCGTTGGGCAGGATGATCAAATCGGCTACCTGGACATGCTCCGGCCGTGACGCCACCCAGACGATGGTCTCGGCGATATCGGCGCCAGTAAGAGGTACTATGCCCTTATAGACCTTTTTAGCTTGTTCACTGTCACCGGAAAACCGGACGAGAGAGAATTCTGTTTCAACCATCCCGGGGTCAATGCCTGACACCCGGATTGGCGTGTCCACGAGGTCAATCCTCATCCCTGTCGTCAACGCCGCCACCCCATGCTTGGTGGCGCAGTAGACATTACCATTGGGGTAAACTTCGTGTCCGGCGATAGAGCCGATGTTGATGATGTGGCCTCGTCCTCGGTGGACCATGCCGGGGATGACCGCCCGACTCACGTAAAGCAGCCCTTTCAGGTTGGTGTCAATCATCTCTTCCCAATGCACGTGGTCCCCCTCGTGGAGCTTGCTGAGACCCCTGGCCAGCCCGGCGTTATTGACCAGAATGTCAATATCCTTCCATTCATCGGGGAGGCCAGCTATTGCTGTTTCTACCGCTTCCCGGTCACGGACATCCAGTTGGAGCAGGTGGCAGTCAGTCTTGAGATTGGAAGCCAGCTTTTTCAAACGGTCAATCCGCCGGGCGGCCAGGATGAGCCGCGCTCCGGCATTGGAGAACTTGCCGGCAGAGGCATCACCAATCCCGGACGAGGCTCCAGTGATCAGCACGATTCTGTTGCGTAAAGGTTCCATGTACGTTCCCTCTGATCTGTAGCGTGGTTACAATCTATTAGCTGAGCTTTATGAAGTCAAACACCTCGTCACGGTGGTCCATCTTTGGCACAGGTGTTCATTTTTTGCACATCTTCCGAATAGCATTTCGACCAGACCCTGATGGTAATGCCCTATTCTCTGCACAGAATCTGCAACCCCGGCTTCATTTCCGTTCGGACTGCGGCCCGTAAGTCATTGTCAATGCATAAGGAGACATTATCTGCCCCGGCCTTTCTTCGCTGCCTTTGCTCGGCACGCAATCTGCAATAATGCGCAGCGTGGAATTATAGTCTAAATCATTCGCCGGCTCCGCCCGATAATCAGTTTGGACTTTGCTATCCGCCTGTCGGGCGGGATCGGACTACGAAGGGACAGGCGATGGCAAAGAACAAGAGAAAAGAGGTTGTGCTGCCCAGAAAGACATATTGGCATCTATACAGCCTGCAGAGCATTCATTCGGAGAAACTGATCAAGATTGTAAACAAAATCCTAAAGCGAGAATACTTGCTTATCAAGTAGCCGGGTCTTTTTTCTTGACACTTAGAGCCGTCCGGTTTAGTTTGGAATTCGTTTCCCGGCCAGAGGTCTTGTTGTGCCGGAGTTTTTTGTTGGGTAAGTTAGCTGATTGTTGGTGATGTTTAAGAAAAAACTGACATTCATAGTGGTCCCGGATTCAACTGGTTACTCCAGGGAGCTTTCGCTGCCGGTGGCCTTGCTCTACTTTGGCGCCGCTTTTGTTTTCACCCTTCTATTCCTCTGTTTCTTGCTGGCAGCCGAGTTCTTTGGTGAGCGGGTGGATACCGAAGAACTGGACAGGTTGCAGGCGGAAAACGAGCAACTGGCGGAAAAATATGAGCAGGTCCGCTGGAGTCTGGCTGAGACTGATACTCGGTACCAGGAGTTGGTGCAGAAGGAAATCGCCCTCAGGACCATGTTTGATCTTCCCGAGATCAGCAGTGACGAGCGGCAGTTAGGTATTGGTGGTCCGGCGCCGCCTCTGTTGGTCTCGTTGACAGAAGCGGAAAAAGAGGCTTACACCACCGAGGTAAAGGTTGATTGGCTGCTCCGGCTTTCCAAGTTTGAACTGGAGAAATTCGCTGAGGTGGAAGAGGCGCTCGTGGGTCTCAAAGACCGGCTTGACCACACGCCATCAATCTGGCCGACCAAGGGGTGGTATTCGCGCGGTTTCGGAATGAAAAACGATCCCTTCACCGGCCTTCTGCAGCTTCATCGTGGAATCGACATCGCCAACCATACCGGGACGCCGGTAATCGCTACTGCTGACGGCCGGGTGAAAAGCACCGGCAAATACCGCCGCATGGGCAAGATGCTGGTTGTTGACCACGGTTACGGCTTTGTTACCCGCTATGGACACCTTTCCAAGTTTGCCGTTAAACGGGGGCAGAAGATCAAGCGGGGGGATGTTATCGGCTACATGGGTAACACTGGCTACTCAACCGGCCCGCATCTTCACTACGAAGTCTGGAGAAACGGGAAAGTCCTCAATCCCCGCAACTTTATCCTTAACGATATGTAGACTTCCGTGATAAGGCTGGCATCCCCCGTGTTATGGGGCTGGCCCGTACCGTTGATTTGCCTCTGTCCAGGATTACCTCCACTTTGTAATTGAAAACAGATTGATTGGCTATGGTTTTGATGAGCCTTTCCTCACTCTTTGTGGTCACGAACTCATTCCGGCTGGGTAGGCTGGAATTGCAGTTGCTCTCCGAACTCAAGCCTGTTTGGGTCCGGCAGGCGAAACTTTCCTTATCATCAATTCGTAGCTAATAGCAGTAACTTGCGGACAGGAAACTGGTAGTAAGGGAAAAGCAGTTCTTATCACAGTACTCGTAATCTTTCTTCTGTTGTTTCTGTTAGGCGGGGGATTGGGGATAGGCTTCGGTGTTCTAGGCGGTATGATAGGCCTGGTGACCGGTGTTTTCGGCGCCGTCGTGGGGCTTGCAGCCGGGTTGTTCGGGGCCGTGTTTGGTATAGCTGCCACTCTCTTCGGTTTAGCAATACCCTTGATTCCGGTGATCCTGATAATCGCTGGGATCATCTGGCTTGTCAAAGCTGTCTGAGCCGCCTGGTCACACCTAAGGCATGCAGAGCAACTACCTTTCTGTATATGCACCGGGCACCTTATCTCCTTGACTTTCCCGTCTAATGTATTACTTTTGGACGCTCTGGCCCGGGTATGGGCTGGAGTGTAGTATGATCTCGCTTATCGCTGGTTTGGGTAATGTTGGTGAGGGCTACCGGGGAACCCGCCACAATGTCGGCTTTGAAACGGTCGACCTGGTGGCGCGGGAACTGAGCGCCAGAGCCCAGCCGGAGCGAGAGTATTACGAGTGGGCGGTCGCCGAAAGAGAGACAGGCCGGGTAATACTGGCCAAACCGACCACTCTGGTTAATCGGTCCGGCGACGCCATGCGTCTTCTGCTTGAAGACACCGGGCTGGAGTTGCACCAGGTGCTGGTGGTAGTCGATGATTTCAACCTGCCCCTGGGTGTGATTCGGATTCGTGCTGGTGGTTCCGACGGTGGCCACCGGGGCTTGGCTTCGTTGATCGAGGCATTGGGAACAGAGGCTTTCGCGCGTCTCCGTTTGGGAATCGGGCCGGTTGCCGATAATATGGAAGCGGTTGATTTTGTCCTTGGCCGTTTCAGCCCGGGTGAACTCGACAGAGTCCGGGAGATGATTGAGAAAGCTGCCGGAGCAGCTATATTTGCTAGCAATCATCGTCTTGAGGAGACGATGTACAGATATAACAGTAACCCTGCTCCGCTGGATAAAGACTAAGGGCCGGCGGGGCCGTTTGAACTCGTAACCAACGTCCGCAGGGAGGATTCTTAGTGAGACTGTACGAGACTACCTTCATTGTCAATTCCCAGGCAGATGATGCCAGCCTTGACCGACAGGTAAAAGCGATATCCGACCTTATCAGCAACAATGGCGGTCGGATTATCAGCGAAGATCGGATAGGCACACGTAGGCTGGCTTATCAAATCAAAGGCCTGAGCCAGGGGTATTATACCAGTATCATTTTCGAGGGCGCCACCACGCTGCTGCCGATCCTCGACAGGCACTATCGGCTTGAAGAACCGTATATTCGGTATCTTACCATCTTGTATGAGGGGGATGTCGCCGTTGTTAAAGAGGAAGCAGAAACCACTGCTGAAAAACCGGAAGAGAAGCAAGTTATAGCTGAGGTTGCCGGTGTCGAAGAAAAGCCGGAGGAAGCCCTGGAGCAGCCTGCCGAGGCTCCGGTGGTTGATGCTGCCGAGGAACCGGTTGTCACCGAGACGGCTTCGCCAATCGAGAACCTGGTTGGTGCTCCAGAGGAAGAAGAGGCCGAAAAGGGTGAGGTGGAACCCCCTCCACAGGAGCCGGACGTCACACGGTTCGATGATGATGACGAGCTTTAGTTCGATAAGGCCTTGGGGAAGGTTGGGAGCGTAAAATGAACCTGCCTCATGTAAACCCGTTATTATCGCCGGCTGACGGAGTTGTGGAGAACAAAAGTCGGCGTGTTGAGCTTATTCAGGACTGAGGAAAAGCTGTAAACAAAGGAAACTCTGATGAACAGTGGCAAGAGAAGAAGAAAGATCTGTCGGTTCTGCGAAAACAGCATTAACTATATTGATTACAAAGATGAACGGATGATGCGCCGGTTCATTACAGAGCGGGGTAAGATTATCCCACGACGGATTTCCGGTAACTGTGCCCGGCACCAGCGGAAGCTTACCCAGGCCATCAAACGTGGCCGGCATATGGCAATTCTGGCGTACGCGAGTGAATCTTTCCGTTAGTGCTACAGTTGAGGCTGTTCGGAATCCCGACGGCCCCATAAAGGTGAATACTTTGCGGTTTGCCTGGCCCGTGTTGGTCAGCCTGTTTCTGTTTCCGATTCTGCGATTCGGTGTCGGCGAGAGGAGCGGGAGCCTGGCTCTGTCGTTTGCCGCTCTGGCTGTTGCCTATCTGCTGGCCATGTATCTCTACTGTGGCATCGCTGTCCTGGCGTTCCGGAGAAGGACCTGGCTGCTCTGTGGCGGCGCTATAACGTCGGTGGCGACAGGATACGTCGTCTCGCCAGGAGGGGATGTCTGGGCGGTATTGTGTGGACTTGGCGTGATCTTTCTCGCCGGTGTTACGGTTGGTCGACTTGCCGTTGTGAAGATCACGGAACTCGCCGGGTACTCTGTCGGCCTGGTGGTCGTTATCTCATTCGGGCTGGCGTTGTTGCTTCCGCAGTGGCTGGAGATGTACCGTGCAGCTTCAGCGTTCAGCGCCGACATGGCGCACAGTATAGGCAACGGTATGCTATCCGATTTACTCGGATCGCAGAACGCAGGCGAGTACGCCTCGTCGCTGGAAAAAGCTGTCCGGGCGTTTGTCAGGCTGATGCCGGCGGTTGTTATTATGAGTATGATCGTACAATATTCTGTCGGGTTTCTCTGGTTTACAACTATCCGCTCCCGGGAAGAGTTCCGTATCACACCTCTGCAGTCGTTCATCTACTGGCGGGTGCCGGTCGTTGTCTCACTCGTAGTAATGGCAGCTCTTTTGTTCCGGTTGGCTGGTGGAGAGACTGTGCGGTTGATCGCTGACAACCTGCTGGCGGCTCTGTCGGTCTATTACTGTGTGACCGGACTGGCCTTGATGGAATACTACCTGCAGCACTTCAAGTTTCACTGGGGTTTGAAGCTGCTGGTCTATCTTTTGCTGATTCCTG
>JAOZPL010000145.1 GCA_029932795.1 Candidatus Zixiibacteriota bacterium
GAATGCCTTTGACCTGGCCTCAGGTATCTACTTCTACAAACTGGAAGCCGGTACTTTCACAGCTACGAAGAAGGCAATCCTGCTGAAGTAAGCTGTACTTCAGTCTGGCATATCCCCCGGAAAGGTTAAATCCTTTCCGGGGCTTAAAATGAAGGAGTACAATAAGGCAATAAGGAGTGTGCGTGAATAGAAAGTTAACTAACTATTGAACCGATAAGTGAAAATAAGGTTTTCAATGATGACCACGTCTTCTATCACGGGGGGGGCCAACAGCCTTGGTAGGGTCGTGTTTTTTTATTTGATGAGTTCATTTATTGCACTGGAGGCGACTATGCATGGCTTTGCGTATCTGCATAAAAATACAGCCGCCGTTTATGTGCTTCAAGCTTACCTCACGTTACTACTCATCAACAGCTTCAAGGGGAATCCAGTCGCAAAATAGATAAGTAACGACTTAGCGATTGACAACCGGAAGCTTGTAACTCTGTGGTGTTCTGACCCTTGTACGGAAACAAGCAGAGCTGTCGCAGAGATAGCGTGATCGAAAAGATAGTTTCAAGGATGGACGGAATATTGCCCGGCGGACAGGGCTTTCTGGTCTGGTAATTGCTCGGATAGGAGCGGAATGGTCTATAAGGACTGATGCTGGATTTATGATTCTTGGGTACTATAAGGTGGTTATAGGAATGCTCGCGTTTCTGCTTGTCGCTGGCTCAGCCCTGGCCCAATCGGACCCTTACGGGTCGGTAGATGCTGTTTACATCGATTCGGTCGAGGCTGGGCCGGGACAGGAGGTCTCGGTTCGATTCTCTGTCAGAAACGACGAACCTCTTGAATCTCTTTCTCTGCCAATCAGATACGAACCATCAATGCTCACCCTGAAGGCCATAAGTTTTAGTGGCTCAAGGGCCGAATACATCAACACAAAAATTATTCAGCCGGCTGAGATCAACCAGATCGACGGGCACTTTGTGGTTGCCATCATACGGATTCTTGAAGACCCATTGCCGGCTGGTGACGGGATGGTATTCACAGCGCTTTTTGCGATCTCCGATTCCACCACCCCGGGGACAGTCACGTTCATTGACAGCCTCTTCTACCCTCCGGGCGGGGAGTTGCTCCTGGTGGCGTCCGAAAACTCCGGCCTGATCCATCCTGCCTTTCAGGCCGGCAAAGTGAGTGTTCGAAGCCCCAACCAACCACCTGCCTTTACCACCCTGAATGATGGCTACATCCTCGAGGGAGACACGCTTTTGTTAAACATCACGGTCACTGACCCTGACCATGACGCTGTCTCAATAGCGGTCACTTCCAAGCCGGCTCTGGCCACATTTGTTGACCATGGCGACGGCACCGCTATACTCTCGTGGACACCAGATTTTGTGGGGCCGAACTCCTCCGATGGTTCTCCCTTTATCCTCAACTTCTGGGCAAGCGACGGAGATCTGTCTGTGAGCGACGTAGTTACAATCGAAGTGATCAACAGGAACCGTCCGCCAATCATCAGCGCTCCCGACGAGGTTGTGGTTGCGGCCGGTACCCAGTTGGAGTTCTCTATCAGCGCCTCTGATCCGGACTTTGAGTTGATATCCTGGACCTGGTCGAGCCAACTGCCGGGGGCAGCCTTTGACCACGATAACCCGGGGCGTTTCACCTGGCAAGCTGAGCTGACTGACACCGGATCGTCAGTTGTTGAGTTCATCGCTTCTGATCCGCACGGTTTCACGGACAGCGCCTCTGTCCGTGTGTCCATCGATGCGGCCACAGTCTATGCTTTGAGCCTTGACACCGTCTCGGCCTTTCCCGGAGAGAACGTATCTTTTAATGTCTACCTGGACAATATGCTTCCGGTGACCGGCTTCAATATACTTTTCAACTCAGACCCGACCGTGTTGACGATTACTGACCTGACCAATACCGGTACCCGGTCGGAGTCGTTTGAATACTTCTCCGTCACGTACAACGACAATGGCGTAGCAGGCAATACCCGCCTGATTGGTATTGCCGACCAGGGCGGCGGGACACCGCCTCTGGGAGCCGGAGAAGGACCGCTTACCACGCTGACGTTCCGCGTTACCAACGAATTGTCGTTTACCGGTATGACAATACCGGCTCGATTCCGCTTCCTGGACTTCCCGGCCAATGAAGATAACACCCTGACCGATTCGCTCGGAACAAGGATTGAGCAGATAGATATCGCGCACCGCGACGGTTATGTACACATACTTGAGATTGGTGAGATCAACATTGGCGATATCAATCTGAATGGATTGGCAGCGGAAATCAGTGATGTTATTTACTTCACCAACTTCTTTATCAATCCTGAGTTGTACAGCTTCAACATTGTCCAATACGCCAATTCCGATGTCAATCAGGACGGTTTGGTAGCCACGGTGTCCGATCTCGTGGCTTTGATCAACCGCGTGGTCAGTGGACAGGCGCAGAAGACGACGATGACAGAAGAGCTGCAGGCTGTCGTCTATGCTGAAAGATCTGACGCCTCCGTTACATTTGCCTACCAGGCCGGTTTCGAGATTGGCGGGTTGTATGTTGCCTTCGAGACCGATGCTGCTCTGAGTGACGAGCCTTTCAATAATCTGAACCAGGACATGAATCTGGCCTACTGCCGGGACGGACGGGAAACCAGGCTCATTATGTATAATTTGTGGGGTGAAACGATGCCCGCCGGCGACCACGAACTGTTCACCATAGAAAACATTTCGGACTTCCAAGTAACAGCAATAGATCTGGCATCGGCTGACGGCCGCTACGTGCCGGTCTCATTCAGCAGAGCCAACGCGGATATGCCGACGAGCTATGCTCTTCACCAGAACTACCCGAATCCTTTTAACCCGGAAACGAGCATCAGCTTTGATATGCCCAAGCCGGGACGAGTGCAACTGACCATCTATAGCATCCTTGGCAGAGTGGTAAACCGGCTAGTGGACAGAGAGTTCCCTGCTGGAACGCACTCGGTAGTTTGGAACGGCAAGGACGCAACAGGGCGAGCGGTCGCATCCGGCGTCTATCTCTACCGCCTGGAAACCGGAACTGAGTCCCTGTCACGGAAAATGATGCTTCTGAAATAAAGACCGACGCAAGTGAAGAAAAATAATGATTAACATATTCGAGGTAGCTAGGCCATGCGGTTACTAAAGATTTCAATTCTCGGCATAATAGCGTTTCTGGTATTCTCGGGGTCGTCTCAGGCACAGACCTATTACGGCTGTGACGACCTTACCAAATCAAGCATTGACACCGTCCGAGTAATCTCTCAGAAAGGCAAGCCCGGCACTACCGTGGCGGTCCCCGTACGCCTGCAGAATGACTCAATTGTCACGGCGTTTCAGTTTCTGATCCAGTTTGACACGACCTGGTTAAGGCCGTCTTTCGTCGTTGACTCATCCTGCACGGAGATCGACACGCTGGGCAATTGTGTTACCTGGACTATCGACTCCAGTTTTATCGACTTCATCATCCACGAACGTTTCGTGAAGACGGACACTACCGGAGACCCGTTCGACCCGGAGATCGACACGGTCACCATGTTCAGCGCCAACCTGTTCCAGGGTATGGAAGATGTGGTCGCATGCAATTTCCTGCCTCAGTTTACCAACATCGACTCCCTGTATGGCGGGGATGCTGCCATCTTCTCCATTATGTTCGAGGTGGATTCCAGTATGCCGCACGGAACGGAGGCGGAGTTTACGTTCTACGAAAGCGATATATTCATTGTTAACGATGAGGTGTGGCCCCCCGAGACAACCTGGATCAGTGGATGTAACACGGCACAGATGACGAGCCTCTGGTATGACGGCCTCACCTTTGTCGTGGACACCACCGTTGATCCGCCGGAGACTACCTACGTTCCCACAACCTACCAGATTTATCCCACCATCGACCCGGGTTACAGAATGTATGTACGGGCAGACACGGCCTACGAACCGGTGCCGGATCCAACGATCACGCTGGATGCATACCCGACCTTGGTCAGCCCTGGCAGCCAGTCGACTCTGAGCTGGTCGGCCACAAATGCGGATTCAGTAATCCTGCGTGATGTTACGGGGGACTCTATTCTTTATGAGACTCAATCCCTGAGCGGCTCGTTTCCCGTGACTCCACCAGCAACCACGGGCACGTATACGTATTCTGCGACAGCCAAGCAGAACGCAGGAGCAACAGTGACGGATCTCGCAACTGTCACTGTAACGGAAGAAGGAGGCGAAGGGCCGACTATTACATTTACACCGCCAGATCTGTCGTATCGAGTAAACCAGGGGGAGACAGTTTCGTTTGCAGTACAGGCCAGTGAAACGGATGGTGACCAGATCACATTAACGGCCAATTCGTTGCCAAATAATGCCAGTTTTGCCCCCACCAACCCCGTTATCGGTACCAGCACCGTCTCCGGAACGTTCAGCTTCACTCCAGATTTCAATCAGGAAGGGACCTTTGTTGTCAGTTTCACAGCAGTAGACAAAGATGGCACCACCACCAAGTCAGTAACCATTGTCGTTGACGCACTACAGATCGATCGCCTGTTCTCCACCTCGGCCCCAGGCCAGATACCTGTCGGTGGCCTGCCGGGCCACGGTGGTGTTTATTTCCCGATTAACCTCGTGACATCCAAAACGGTCTACGGTGTGCAGTTCGACATGCTCTACCCGGCCTCGGAGATCACGGTGGATTCATTTGTAACTTCCGGCCGTATCCCCGACTATGTCGTCTACGACAATATCGGCCAGGTTCCCGGTGATATCCGAGTCGTCACCTTCGGGCTCGCCAACGAGCCGGTCGGCACCGATACCACGAGCGCCATCCTGTACGCCGTCATGACGATGGACACTGACGCCATACCCTGGACAACGCACACGATCTACTTGGAAAACGGCCGTGAGTCGGTTAGCCCCGACCCGGATGTCGGCTCGCTCCCGCTGGTCACCGATTCGGGCATTGTCGAGATCGATAAGCTAGGCGACGTCAACCTGGATAAGATTATCGACGTAGGCGACGCCGTAAACATTGTCTCTTATATAATCGAGACTTACGGCCTGTCAAATCGTCAGTTCGCCACCGCCGACGTTATTGTCAATGATTCTGTCAATGTCTTTGACCTCGTTGGCGTGGTTAACCTGATCTATGATATACCGGTCTCACCCTCGCCCATGCCGGAGTTCCCGGGTGATACCGTCGTGCTGACTCTGGCTTACGGCGACATGACACAAGGTTCTTCGGACATCCTGACAATCACCTCCGAGGGTATCCCGGAACTGCTCGCGGGTGTGCAGCTTGAGGTCAGCTACGATCCGACCGCCGTGAGCCTGGGTACACCCAGCCTGACTCGTGACAATGAGAAGTTTGCGCTAGGATACAAGGATAACGAAAATGGCAGAATGAAGGTGGTCCTGTATCATCTGGCCCCGACGGCAACCGATGAATTGATCCAGACCGGTGATGCCGATCTGCTCAACATTCCGGTAACCGCCCACAGTGATATCAAGGCGGGGGATAAAACCAAGATTCGCCTTACCGACGCCCTGCTTGCCAGTTCATCGGCAGCATCAGTGAACGTGAGTGGTGTTGACAGAACGCAAGCCTCAGCGCTACCGACCACTTTCACCCTGGATCAGAACTACCCGAATCCATTCAACCCGGAAACAATTATTCCTTTCTCGCTTTCCCAGCAGGCACATGTAAAACTGAC
>JAOZPL010000146.1:0-4789 GCA_029932795.1 Candidatus Zixiibacteriota bacterium
CACCGGGAAGGACCAGTGGTTTATTGTGCAGCTCGATCTGCTCTGTGAAGACCGCAAAGGGATACTTCGGGATCTCTCCCAGGTGATCGCAGATTCAAATACCAACGTCATCGGTAATGAGATGCACGCCACCGAAGATGCTACCGCTGTCGGTCATTTTGTCGTCGAAGTGTCTAACCTCACGCACCTGAATCGCGTTATCGATAGGGTGAAAAAAGTTAAAGGCGTCATGTCTGTCAAACGGGCCCGTAAGAAAGAGTTCTCCGACTAGACCTTTGTGTTTGTCAGGGGCTGAACATGCAAGGTTGGGAGGTTGTAACTAATTGTGGCCGTTGCCAGTAGCATGTTCATTTAACAGATTACTTGAATTCCACCAGCAGATTGAGTGTATCTGCTCCGCGCTCCACGGTGACAGTCGTTGTGTCACCATTGCGGAATTTGCTCAGGGCATTCATGTAGGTATAGATATCGTCTACCACAAGACGGCCCATCCTTATGATGACGTCACCTTTCAAGACACCGGCACGTTCGGCCGGACGCTCAGGCGAGACAGCATCAACTCGCAGTCCCCTTACCTCGGCAACATAATCAGGCATGATGCCCAGCGTCACGGAATAGGCCGCGTGCGGCCTGCCCTCGCTCCTGGTCCTGAGAAATATCAGATCACCCCGGAATTTGTCGAAATAGGAGATAACCTTGTCCAGAAATCCGGCCGCGCGCACAATCCCTTCGAGGTCAATCTTGTCAATGACATCACGTGGCGTGTGGTAATCCGCATGAGCGCCGGTGAAGAAATGTAGTGCTGGAATGCTGTGGTTATTGAAAGCTGTCTGGTCTGATCCCCCGACGCCGGATTCCTTAAAGGTAACCTTCAAATCACCGGATAACACGCTGTCAAAGTAGTTCTTGAATTGCTCGCAAGTGCCGACCCCGAATACGATCAACCCTTCGTCCTGATCTCTCAGGCGGCCAATCATGTCCATATTGGCCATCATGCGTACTTTATCCGAGTCAATCGTCATGTGTCGAACGAAGTGGCTTGAGCCCAGAAGGCCCTTTTCCTCACCGGAAAACGCAATGAACAGATGTGAGTATTTCAACTGATTGCGCTTGGCGCTGTAATGGCGGGCCAGCTCCAGCAGGGCGGCAACACCAGAAGCATTATCATCCGCTCCGTAATGGATCTTTTTCTCTTTGCCCTGGTATC
Source organism: Candidatus Zixiibacteriota bacterium (assembly GCA_029932795.1). Classification (GTDB taxonomy): domain Bacteria; phylum Zixibacteria; class MSB-5A5; order GN15; family FEB-12; genus JAOZPL01. Next base: position 1,208 of record JAOZPL010000146.1, read on the forward strand.
TGGAAGTCGGTCCGCCATAACCGAGATGGTCATAGTGGGCGCCAATGATGATGGTCGTGTCGTTGGCTGTCGGCACGTATCCGATCACATTGTAGCCAGTGTCCCGAACACGGATCAAATCTGTCTCCCCGGCGACGCTCTTAAGCTCAGGGGTGGCAGGATCAAGACCGAGCCGTTCAATTGCATTTCTTCGGAGCCAGATGATCGGAATACTCTTCGGAGTAATGAGTGCGCCAGCCACCGTAATTATTGTGTCGTCATACCCTTCCGGCGTGTAGAAAATTATACCTTTCACTTTGTGATCAATCGCTCGGGCAATCTTATCCGTGATGCTGCCGTAATTGGAAAAGTCAATATGGGGGTTATCTTCCGATGACGGAGCATGCCGCTTGATCAGCACGGCATTATTTTCCACGTTCTTGCCTTCATAGTCGTCATAGGTGCTGCCCTCAACCGTAATACCGTAATCTACGGGGACAATATTGTCGAACTCAAACGTCATGCTGGCTGACTGTTTCATGGGCAGAAACTCCTCGAGGGGTTTCAACTCAACGCCGTTGACGCTTAGCCGATTGCGTTCACCACAATCGATCTTCTTGACAAAGCCAAAAGGCTGCAGGTATGAGCTATCGTTCCCTTTTGGCTCCAAACCGGCCGTCCTGAAAACGGAGATGATATACCGTGCGGCTTTCCATTCGCCCGGTTCGCCTGCTTCACGACCTTCCAGCGAGTCGGAGGCCAGGATAGAGATATGTTTGTATATGGAGTCCGTTGAGATAGTATAGCTGATGCCGATCTCCGGCGAGATGCAGACCCCGGAGAGAGCGAGAACTAACAGCAGAGGGTACGTTTTTTTCATAATCAATCTTACTTTCTTGTCATTTCGATACGGAGGTCGAAGGTAATAAATCGGGTATGGTTTGTCACGCGATAAATCCATGTTGTTCACTGGCGGAACGTTTGCCTTCTCGTGTATAGTCTTTATATTGCCGGGGAGAGCGAAAGGATCAAAAGGGAAATGAATTCGGGACATTGTCCGGTATGCGGCTCACGTTATGAGAAAGCACCCAGATTCTGCCCGGAATGCGGGGCTGCTGTATCCGACAAACTGACAGCGTCTGGAACTGGCCGCCAATCGGGGAGGTCGGTTCGGTCAAACAGTCGAGATGTCTTTATAATTGCCGGTGTTCTGTTGGTGGCCGTCGTTATATATTTTTTCCTGCAAGAATCTTCCCCGTCAGCACATTCCTCGGGAGATTCAAACATGCAGGGTCAGATTCCAGGTGATTACAGCACTTTGGTCAGCAGGGGGAACCAGTTAATGGACGAAGGGAATTTCGCCATGGCGGCGGAATATTACCGACAGGCGCTGACAATCAATGGTGAGTCACCAGATGTCCGAACGGATTTCGGCGCCTGCCTGCACGGGATGGGTCTGGCAGAGCGGGCGATCGAGGAGTTTCGGGAAGTCATAACGAAACATCCCGGGCATGGCGTGGCACATTTGAATTTGGGTACGGTTTACTTCGATCTCAATCAAAGAGACTCAGCCCGGTACTACTGGGAAAGGGTCATTACGGTGAATCCTGATGGCCGTGCAGCGAGATTGGCTAGAGATTTCCTCGCTAAACTGGGTGGTTAGTAACATGATTGGGTTTCTTCTCGACTGGGGCAGGGCAGTCTGGCACATGCTGAATGAAGCAGCCTTTTTGTTCCTGATCGGGCTGGTTCTAGCCGGGCTTCTCTCACTGGTGCTGAACACGGAGACGATGAGGCGTATAGTTTCCGGGGGACGTTGGCGGACTGTATTCCGGGCTTCCCTTCTGGGTGTACCGCTTCCTCTCTGTTCCTGCTCAGTTCTTCCGGTAGCCACTCAGCTTTACCGATCAGGGATGGACAAAGGGGGTGTTACAGCTTTCCTGATAGCTACCCCGGAGTCCGGATTTGATTCGATTATGCTCACGTACTCTCTGACTGACCCGTTGCTGACAGTCGCTCGCCCGGTAACTGCTTTTCTCACAGCCTTCACAGCTGGGATGACTCAGTCCAAATCTGACTTGCAGATGATGGATACAAATGATTCGTCATCTTGTGAGGATCACTGTTGTAATTGCCCGGAGGAGACTGTTTCGTCCAAGCGTATACCCATTATCAGCAGAATCATATCCGGCATAAGGTACGCATTTACTGACCTTTTTCCTGATATGGCTCCATATCTCCTTGTTGGTTTTCTCCTGGCGGGACTTTTCGAATCGCTTTTTGGATCATATTTGAGTGATCTGCCAGACTTCTGGAAGACAGGCTGGCTTGGTTACGCGGGTGCAGTCCTGTTCGGCCTGCCGTTGTATATATGCGCCACAGCGTCCACTCCACTTGCAGCGACACTGCTAGGCTTCGGTTTCTCCCCTGGTGCGGTGCTGGTTTTTCTTCTGGTCGGTCCCGCTACCAATATTGCCTCGCTGGCAGTGGTAAGACAAATACTCGGCTTGCAGGGAGTCATGCGTTATTTAACTGCCATTGTTGTTGTGGCGGTGCTATGTGGAATGGCAACTGACCGGCTGTATAGTTCCCTCGATATGGCTGCGTTGTATCAGACTGCTGCCACCGAACATACTGGCAGTACTCTGTACCTGATCTGTGCTATCCTGCTGGCGGGCCTGATCGTTTACTGGACGGGCCGCGGGTACATGCGGAAGGCTGCTTAGTTTTTTTGCTTGTATCATTGGCGTTGTCGTTCTTTTTTCTCATTATGCCTGGTGTCATTGAGAAGAGCGAGTGGTTACGGGCGGTTCTTGATTTTGCCTTTCCGCCGCTATGTCTGGGTTGCCAGTCCTATTACGAGGGTGACGGCGGTGTCTGTCCGCATTGTCTGAGAAGCATTGACAGCTATGAACATCCACTCTGCTTGACCTGCTGGAACCCAATTGAACATGGCACGAGTTGCCCTGTTTGTCGGGAGAAGTCTCTTCCTCTGTTCACCTATGGCAACTACGTTGATCCGCTCAAGGAAATTGTCATCAGTTTCAAGTTTCGTGGGATTACTCTGCCGGCAGGGTTGTTTGCCCGCTTGCTGGCGGAGGAGTTTGGCGAGCGAATGTTAACCATGAAACCCGATCTGCTGATTCCGATTCCGCTTCACGAATCCCGGGAGTATTATCGCGGGTATAATCAGGCGGCCTTGTTGGCCTGTCAACTTGAGCCTGTCCTGGATATTCGGGCCGACAGCAACCGCCTGGTTCGCATCCGGAAGCGCAAACCGCAGGCGCGTCTGCGAGAGGCGGAACGAGTCAGAAACATCAGAGGGGTGTTCAGAGTTATCGAGCCGGGCAAGAGGGAGAAGGTTTTCCTCGTTGATGATGTTGTTACCAGCGGTGCTACCGTGAGGGAGGCTACATCCGTGCTGAGGGAGGCTGGCTACGATGTGCTTGGGGCAATCGCGATTGCTCATGGGCGGTAGGTATGGCCGAGCAATTGAATGAATACATAGACGATTTCCTGCAACATCTACGGCTGGAGCGGGGGCTGTCGGAGAACAGCCTTGTTGCTTATTATGGCTGAGTTGCCCGTTGGGTCCTCTATTAT
>JAOZPL010000146.1:4799-5700 GCA_029932795.1 Candidatus Zixiibacteriota bacterium
CGCCGAACTGGCCCGCCGCGGTCGCAAACCGGCCACACTGGCCAGGAAGATATCGACCGTAAAGCACTTTTTTGATTATCTCAAAGAATGCGGCGTGGTAGCGGAGAACCCGGCGCTGTCATACGCGGCTCCGAAAATCTCACGGTATCACCCGGATTACCTGTCACCCGAGGAGATCGACAGCATCATTAACGCTGTTGACCCGGAGTCGCGGCAGGCCGCCAGAGACAGAGCGATTCTGGAAGTTCTTTACGGCTGCGGCCTTCGACTCTCGGAGCTGATCAATCTGAGAATCAGCGATATCGAGTTCGGAGCCGGGTTTCTAAAGGTGGTCGGAAAAGGGAACAAGCAGCGGCTGGTGCCGCTGGGAGAACCGGCCGCTAAAGCGCTCGAAGCGTTTCTGGATACAGATCAGACGGCCAGGTCGGAGTTGTGGGGTGACGAGGTTTTCCTGAATCGTTCCGGCAGGAAGTATTCGCGAGTGGGGATCTGGAAAATCGTCAGGAAACATGTCAGGGCGGCCGGTATCTCCAAGGCGGTCACGCCCCATACATTTCGGCACTCGTTTGCCACCCATCTCCTCGAGGGAGGGGCTGATTTGCGCATAGTACAAGAAATGCTCGGTCATGCCGATATATCAACAACGGAGATATATACCAGAGTAGACCGGGACTATATCATTGCAGAACATAGAAAATATCACCCTCGAGAACTGGCCGGTTTCAAAGGAAACTGAATTAGTCTCCAGCCAGACTTTCCACTTTGCCATCAGACAGTCTGAGTTCAGTCTTGATTTCCACCTGAGGCATATTTTTCGAGGTGAGAAGGTCTTTTTTCACTATTTCACCGATTTCGAGAACCTCAGCAGCATCTGTGTAAGATTTCCGATTGATATCGTTTT
>JAOZPL010000147.1 GCA_029932795.1 Candidatus Zixiibacteriota bacterium
AACGGCTGGTCATCGCCCGCGATCTGGTGAAATCAGTAGAGAAGGTTTAAGGCGTATCTCAATTAGAAAGAACAGGCCCGCCGGTCGTTCTGGCCGGCGGGCATATCTATCAGGGGCACTGTTTCATACATCAAGTCGGCTAGTCACATGGTGTCGGCGGGTCACCATCGAGGAACAGGTAGAAGATCAAAATTGTCAGATCGCTGATGTCCACGATGCCGTCGCAGTCAAAGTCTCCTGAAGGATACAGACCCGGTTCGTTGACGGTGAAGTAGATGTCGATGGCATCGGTCGTTGTGGGGGCTGGTGGATCAAGGTCAACTATGGATATCTCTCCGGTGTAGTTTCCGATGCCTACTTGTGTGGCGTCCGCTGTCACCGTCACCGTCGCCGGCGTAACCAGGCCTTCCGGCGGAAGAGGCTCAACAATAATCCAGGGGTCGGTAAGGGTCAGATTGAAGGAGATAGGGATGCTGCTGGATGTAAACTCAACCGTGAAGGTGTCGCGTGAGGGCTTCCCCGCAGTGGCTGTAAAGGACAACTCAGTCAGCGATACGAGCAGCGTCTCGGGCGCCAGGATGATATCCTCATAAACAACTACCGGCCGAAACAGATCACCGTTTTTCTCGATCGCATACCGCCACAGCGCGTTCCTGTCAGTCAGTTCTGTGACAATATCACCCGTGCCGGGATTGACTCGATTATAAGTGAGTGTATAGAGATTATGTTTCCCCGCGAACTCTCCGCGGTTGAAGTCAACACCGAACAAGACTAAGGTATCAGCTATCCATGAACCTATGGATGAATACGCCACCTCGTTAGTGTTGGCGATGCCGGTGATGCTAAAGGCGTCATTTGAACCACTCCCGGTTCTGAGAAGGGGGAGATAATATCCCCGTAGATCGGTTTCGAAGGATGTAGTTACCGGTAGTTGAACACTGTCAATACCGTCAGGAATGCCCAGCATGCGCGGCAGGAAAACAGTATCACTTGATGCCGGGGCGAAGCTGTAGGTGCCGGTAACACCACAGGTGTATGGAAAGGGGGCTAGAGACCAGAACATGTAGTCTGCCAGCGTTGCGGCGTCAGAAAACGTGATGCCGTCTCTATGATCAAGTTCGGCATCCTCAGGAACAACAGGGGGCGCACCGTTTAGAGCTGTGTAGTTCAGGATGTAGGCAATATCACCAATGTTAGCGTTTCCATCTCCGTTGGCGTCACCACAGACCTGACAGAACGTCGGCTGGGCGAGCAGCATGGTGGCCAAAACCGCTGTGAGGAATAAAGGTTTCTTGCGCATGGCGGTGTTCTCCTTCAAGTGATTAGTAAGGGCCTGGCTCTTCTTTTTCTCCTTCACCATTCCTTTTAGATAGAGAAAAGGAATGTCGCGCCAGATGTGAGGAACGGTTATTCTCACTCATTATAATTCTATCCCAAATGCTAATGGGAGTCAAGCATTATCTTGAGTGCGAATAATGGAAATTATAGTCTATCTATTGTCCTATATTAACTCGGTGGGTTAAACAGAGCTGATTTGCTGATGTTTGAGTTTTGAATTATTTGTTTGCCGGCTGACGGTTTCTTCGTATTATTGATCGGAGTTATGTGAACCAACATTTTTGATGCTGAGGAGTATCATGGCGTTCAATAAGACGGAATTTATCTGGATGAACGGCGAGTTTGTCAAATGGGACGACGCCAGAATCCACGTGCTGTCGCATGTAGTTCACTACGGGTCCTCAGTCTTTGAGGGCATGCGCACCTATAAGACATCCAAAGGTCCGGCCTGTTTTCGTTTGAGGGATCATTCTGTCCGGCTTTTCGATTCCGCCAAGATCTACCGCATGGAGATCCCATATACAATTGACCAGATAGACCAGGCCATTCTCGATCTGATTGGTGTCAATCATCTGGAGGAGTGCTATGTCCGCCCGGTCGCATACCGTGGTTACAATAGTCTTGGTGTTGACCCCTCCAGTTGTCCGGTGGATGTCACGATTGCCGCCTGGCCGTGGGGGAAATACCTGGGTCCGGAGGCGCTGGAAAACGGCGTATCGGTTTGTTTTTCGTCGTGGAACCGGATGGCACCCAACACCTTTCCGGCGATGGCCAAATGCGGGGCGAACTATATGAACAGCCAGCTTATCAAGATGGAGGCGCTCAGTCACGGATATACGGAGGGCATTGCCCTTGATGTCTACGGCCATGTCTCCGAGGGATCGGGTGAGAATGTTTTCCTGGTGAGGAATGAAGTGCTGATTACGCCAACCTTTGCAGCCTCGATCCTCCCGGGCATTATCCGACGGTCGGTAATAAAGATGGCCGAGGATATGGGAATTAAGGTGATTGAGCAGAATGTCCCGCGTGAGGCGCTCTATCTGGCTGACGAGGTCTTCTTTACCGGTTCTGCGGCCGAGATAACGCCCATCTCCTCAATTGATCACATAAAGGTCGGTACCGGTAAACGAGGCCCGATTACCAGGAAGTTGCAGGAAGCATTTTTCAACATTTGTTCCGGTAAGGCTGAGGACAAATACGGCTGGCTGACATTTGTACCTGAATACAAAGGAGTACCGGCCTAGATGCGGATTGCGATTGGTGCCGACCACAAGGGATTGGCATTCAAAAACCGGGTTAAGGAAATCCTGGTTGGGCTCAATCACGAGATTACTGATTTTGGTACCAACTCGGAGGACTCGGTTGACTATCCCGATTTCGGTCTCAAAGTAGCCCACGCGGTTGCCGACGGTCAGGTGGACTACGGTATCACCATCTGCTGGACCGGCAACGGGATGAACATCACCGCCAACAAAGTCAGGGGTATTCGTGCCGGTATGGCGGTCAATACAGAAATGGCCTACCTCACTCGTTTGCACAACAACGCCAACGTGCTGACGCTCGCAGCTAAATACACTCCGGAAGCGGAGCTTGAAGATATCATCAAGGTTTTTCTCGAGACGAAGTTCGAGGGCGGTCGGCATATCCCGCGTCTTGAAAAGATTATGAAGGAGGAACAGCGAGCCTGAGCAACCGACCTGACACCAACTGCTGCCAAATACAGGGCCACTCTGGTCAAACCGGGGTGGCCCTTCTCCTGTTTCGTCAGGTCCTGGCATCGACGTTGTCGGTGGTGTGACCTGATGACTCGATTGCCGGGAGGGCTCAATTCTGATGCCTCCAGCATCACGGAATCAATTGACCCCTTTTAATGTTTTGCATACCTTTCCGCAAGGCAATAGAACGGAGAGCGATATGTCATACTTGAAACAAGCCGATCCTGAGATTTACGACGCCATTTTCAAAGAGACCGAGCGGGAAGCGAACAAACTGGAGCTGATCGCCTCGGAGAACTTTGTCTCGGAGGCCGTGCTCGAAGCTGCTGGTGGCGTCATGACCAACAAGTATGCCGAGGGATACCCGGCCAAGCGATACTATGGCGGCTGTGAGTTTGTGGACATCGCCGAAGACCTCGCACGGGATCGCGCTAAACAGCTTTTTGGCTGTGAGCATGTCAATGTCCAGCCGCATGCCGGATCACAGGCGAATATGGCGGTCTACATGACGGTGCTCAAACCGGGGGATAAGGTGATGGGGCTGGACCTGTCGCACGGCGGTCACCTGACCCACGGCCACCCGATCAATTTCTCCGGCATACTGTACGATTTCATCGGCTACCAGGTGGACAAAGTAACCGAGGTGATCGACTACGACAAGCTGATCGAGACGGCGAAGGAGATTAAACCGAAAATGATCGTCGCCGGGGCGTCGGCTTATCCCCGCTTTCTGGATTTCGAGAAGATTCGCGAAGCCTGTGATGTCTCCGGAGCCTGCATGATGGTTGACATTGCTCACATTGCCGGCCTGGTGGCCGCGGGACTGCACCCCTCGCCGATCCCGTACGCCGACTTTGTCACCACCACCACGCACAAGACATTACGCGGCCCGCGCGGCGGGATGATTATGTGCAAAGAGCAATACGCCGCTGATCTGGACCGCATGGTCATGCCCGGCATCCAGGGTGGCCCGCTCATGCACATTATCGCAGCCAAGGCGGTAGCGCTCAAAGAAGCTCTGACCGATGAGTTCAAAGCCTACCAGAAGCGAATTGTCGATAACGCCCGGACGCTGGCCGAGGAACTGGCCGCCAGAGGTTATAAGCTCGTGGCCGGTGGTACCGACACGCATTTAATGCTTGTTTCGTTCATGGATATTCCCAAACTGACCGGCAAGAAGGTGGAAAAGGCTCTCGACAAGGCGGGCATCACGGTCAATAAGAACACGGTGCCTTTTGACCCGGAGAAGCCGTTTGTCACTTCCGGTATCCGTATCGGCACGCCGGCGATTACCACGCGTGGAATGACAGTCAAAGAAATGCCGATTATCGCCGACTTCATCGACCGGGCGATCAAGAATCGTCGTGATGATGAAGTCCTGGCCGGTATCGCCGGAGAGGTTGCCGATCTCTGCGCAAAGTTCCCGCTCTACCAGGAACGGCTCCAGGAGGTGTGACGATGTTGTTTCAGTTGGCGATGTTCCCGACTTCCAAAGGCACCGCCTCCGTATCGGCGGACGTGGCGAAAGTCATCGATATTATTGACAAATCCGGCCTGCCGTACAGGCTAACGGCCATGTCCACCATCATTGAGGGTGACTGGGAGCCGGTGATGAAAGTGATCAACAGGGCGCGGCTGATGCTGCGTCGGCGGCACAGCCGGGTCTATATCGTTCTGACCATAGATGACCGCAAGGGGGCGCGTAATCGCCTGACAGGGAAAATCAAATCGGTTGAGAAAAAACTTCGACGGGAGGTAAACAAGTAATGGAAAACATCCGGGTTGTGTTCATTTCGATGCCGCGCGACGAGGCCAAAAAGCTCGCCCGCGCAATGGTGGAGCAGCGGCTGGCCGCCTGTGTCAATATCATTCCGAAGATCGACTCGTTCTACTGGTGGGATGACGCCGTGCAGAGTGACGAGGAAACACTGCTGATTTTCAAAACCACCCAGGCCAGGATTGACAAGCTGATCGCCTATGTGAAGGAAGAACATCCCTACGATGTCCCCGAGGTCATAACTGTCCCGGTCGCCGAAGGCCTCCCCGACTACATCAACTGGGTCATCGACGAAACGGGCAAGGGGTAGGCAACGCTGCACCAGCAGTCACACAGTCTGTGAATCGGAAGAACAATCCAAGTTTGATACGTAGGTACTTGCGCCTATGAAATGCCCCCAATGCGGACATCAGGAAGATAAGGTCGTGGACAGTCGGCCGTATCAGGATGGCCGGGCGATACGCCGCCGCCGCGAATGCCTTAAATGCGGCGAGCGCTATACCACCTACGAATATGTCGAGCAGGGGACGATGACTGTCATCAAATCGGATAACCGGCGGGAACCGTTTGACCGCAATAAGGTTTTGAATGGGATCAAGCTGGCCTGCAACAAGCGGCCCGTTGCCGCCAAAGAGATGGAGACAATGGTTGAATCCATCGAGGCGGAGCTGCAAACACGGGGCGAGAGCGATATTACCAGCAAAGAGATCGGGGAGCTGGTGATGGATCGGCTGCGCCGGGTGGACGAGATTTCTTATGTCCGGTTTGCCTCGGTTTATCGCAAGTTCAAAGACAAGACGGAGTTTTTCGAAGAGATGAAGAAGCTCCTGGAGTAGTTTCCCGCACTCTTGACTTTCACGGCAGTATT
>JAOZPL010000148.1 GCA_029932795.1 Candidatus Zixiibacteriota bacterium
GGGCGTACGCGTAATCGAGCAGCCAACCGATGTGGCATCTATCGAGGAATGGCCTTATCTTAAAAAGAAGAAAGAGGACATTGAGTTGATCATTGACGAAGGACTGGGAACGATTGAAAAATATCACCAGTACGCTCCGTACGTTGACGGTGTCAATATCAAAATGGAGAAGAGCGGCGGGATACTCGAGGCAGTCCGGATCGCTACCCAAGCTCGCCGGGATGGCAAAAAAGTTATGCTCGGTTGTATGGTAGAGTCATCCGTGGGAATCGCGCAATCGGTATATATGTCATCCCTGGCTGACTACCACGATCTTGACGGGCCGCAGTTGCTTGAGGACGACATCGCTCTGGGCATCAAGTACGACCGGGAATCAATAGAGGTAGATCGTGAAATAATCGGTGGCCCGAAACTGAAGCGGGATGTTGTTGAAAAGTACTCTAAACAATAGGAAGTGCGCTTGTACGACATGGATAGCCGGCCTGGTAATATTGCTACTGGGAGCTGCCGCTGTTTCTTCTGAATCGCCCCGAATCAAGGTTATTTATCCCGAACCGGAACAACTGATTGCCGCCGTTGACTCCACGTTCATTCTTGGGCATCTGACAGGAGATTACGATTTCGCCACTGACTTACTTCTCTTCATCAACGGCGAAGAAGTCGCCTTGCACAAGGACGGTGGTTTCCTGGCATTCCTTCCGGTGACACCCGGCGATTTTGTTTTTCATATTGAAGTGTATCTGCAGACTGACGGCAGTAGGGAAGGTACATTATCCGACTCGCCTGTTGCCGCGACATCACTTCCGATAAAGATACCTAAACCACTTAAAACCATCCCCGAGGACACCTACATAATAGCTGGTGACTATCGTGCACCCCGGGGGGATATGGTTCTTGCTACCGGTGACCGGCTGGAGGTGATGTTCCGCGGCACACCCGGGCGCGGGGCCTGGTTCTCAATCGATGGAGTGGCTGATTCGGTCCCAATGGCTGAGACTGCCCCCTGCCCGCAACCCTATTGGGGTGAGTCGGTGTTCGGCGCCGGTGCGATTCCTGACTCGGTTCTGATCGGCGGTATCTATGCTGGTTTCCTTGACATAACGGGTTCCATGAGCACGGAGGATTCCCCGATCATCTACCATCTAACCCCGCCGGACCCGGCCAGGATTGTAGCTCTCCTGCTTGACAACCCATTCGATACAAGCGTTGTCGGTTTGCAAAAGTATCTTCGTAGCGAAGATCACCTGATTCATGAAAGCTCGTATAGCGTTTCGCTTAACCCGCCCGATTACCCATTCACGGTACGATTTATCGACTCGGTGCTGATAATGAGGCATGAGCCTTTTCGAGGTTATTTCTCTATATTTCAACCAAAGGGAGTTGAGGCTCTGGTAGTTGGCGCCAGGGCGAACTGGTATAGAATAAAGTTATCAGCAACACAGTTCGCCTGGGTTGACCAGAACTCAGTTCAACGATTGCCCCAAGGAATACTCCCAAAAGAGTCATATGTCCGATCGATCCGGAGCTACGGTTCGGATGATTGTCTGGTGGTAGAGTTCTACCTGGCGGGCAAGCACCCGTTTCGAATTATCGAGGATGATCGGCGGACAATTCGCATTCAACTGTTCGGTGTTACCACCGACACGGACTGGATACGATATGACTTATCGGACCCTTTGATCGACATTGCCACATGGGCACAGGTTGAAGAAAGCCTTTACGAATTGAAAATTGCCCTTACTCAGGACATCTGGGGATACGACGCCTACTATGTTGGTAATACGTTTCACTTTCAGTTGAACAAGCCGCCGAGCAACATAAGAAAGATCAAAGGCAAGCGGATTGTTATCGACCCCGGCCATTCGAAAGACCACGGTGCCATCGGTCCAACCGGGCTGACCGAAGCCAAGGCGAATCTTGGCATTGCACTGGTGCTGGCCGATAGGCTTCGTAAAAAAGGTGCCGAAGTCACCCTGACTCGAGAGGATGACAGTGACGTACCGCTTTATGACCGCCCTGCCATAGCAAAGGCGCGTGATGCTGATCTCTTTATTTCAGTTCACAACAATGCCGTACCGGATGGCGTCAATCCGTTCACGAACAACGGCGTGTCGTCTTACTACTACCATCCACATTCGATTGAACTGGCGCGTGCTATTCAAAAAAGGATGATAAAGGCCACCGGACTGCCGGATCACGGTTTGTATCACGGCAACTTGGCGGTGAATCGTCCCACACAGTACCCGGCGGTTCTCATCGAATGCGCTTTCATGATTATACCCGAACAGGAAGCCATGTTGAAGACCAATAAGTTTCGCAAGACAATCGCCAAAGCCATCATACAGGGGATAGAAGATTTTCTCAAAGGGTACAACAATGTCCGATGAGCAGAAAAGCACTGACAAGAAACGCCGTAGTGCTCGCTGGCTGATCTACCTGGCTGCGCTGGTGGCCGGGGCGATCCTTTTGGCCGATGCCTTTGCCTACGCACCCATCCAGAAGCTTACCGCCAGACTTGGAATCGGTTTACTCTTCTCGGCGATCGCCCTCTTTCTCGGCAACGGCAGAGCTTTCGGCTTCATAGCCGTGGCTATCCTTTGGATAGCAGTCATATTGACCTTTATCGTCTGAGTAGAAGGGTATCCCGCGTGGGTATGGCGAAGACCCGCAAGGCAAACGGCCACCCCCGGAAGGATGACCGTTTGTAATATCCAGCTACCCAGCCGGTAGTTGCAACTTGGTTACCTTACTTGTCTTTGCCTTTGCCCTTGTTCTTTTTCTTAGGTTCTTTCTCCAAGGTATATTTGGCTGATTGCTTCTTGGATTTTGCTTTGTTCTTTTTCACCTGGCCATTAATCGTAATGAAGCTGTTGCCCTTGGCGCGCATCTTGATGATCTCGTCGGCTGGACATCCGTAGTGCTCGGAGATAAACTTCAGGTTCACAAAATTGACAATCTCCGTGTCGCTGAAACGTATTGTGCCCCATTTGCTTTTCTTCTTGTTCTTGAAATGGCCATACGCTTTCCCATACGGGGGACCGGGAACCTGTTTAAGAGGGACGTAGAAGATCTCCGCTGTCAGGCCGAAATGGACTGTGATATCCATCCAGGTCTTGCCCCGAGCGCGTAACTTGACGATCGCTTCAGGACTGACTCCAGCCTTTCGAGCGAGAAAGAAAACCACAGGTAGCTCTTCATCGGGGATCTTTTTCTCCCTGACTACCACAACCTGTTTCTCGGCGACCTTGTAATGTTCTCCGATAGCGAGATAAAATCCCTTGATGCCGCCGTCACTAATAGACAGACCAACATCGACCTCAGCCAAACTCTGGCTGGCCGCTGGCCAGATCATCAAGAGAAGCAAGAGAGCAAGAACAGTGATTGTGCGCATATCCAACCTCCTCGCTGGTAGTAAACGCCTGACTTGGTTTCCCTACGGTTGAATGTAGAAGGACCCTTATTGCCCTATTATCGGCAAAATATAGTTCGGTGTTGAACTGACTTTGCGATCCATAAACAGAATTCAATACGGGACTTACAGGATAGTTGGGGAAGTCAGCCTGCCTAAAAGTCGGGATTGGCAATCTACCCCCGCCAGGAGTTGAACCTGAATTTCCGGCTCCGGAGGCCGACGCGTTATCCATTACACCACGGGGGCAACTGTATCCAACAATGCTCAGCAAGTATAAATACCATAAGTCGGAAGCGTTGGCAACACCTATTTGAGCTTCACGCCACGTTGCCGCCTAGCGTGGGTTCAACTTTTTAGATTGATTTGTCGATTCAAGAAAGTATGTTATTGGTTTGCAGGTCAGATCGGGCCTTAAGCCAGGGCTGGAGACAACTAATGGATTGCAGGATAGGAAGTTAAGAAGATGCGTTGGAGCCAGACATACATTCCCACACTGCGCGAAAAACAATCGGATGCGGAACTGATCTCACACCAGTTGCTGATTCGAGCCGGTTACATTCGCAAACTCGCCGCCGGAGTCTACGTCTATCTACCGCTTATGCAGCGAGTGATCGAGAAATTCTCGAATATCGTACGCGAAGAGATGAACAAGGCTGGAGCTCTGGAAATAACGATGTCGGTTCTCTGTCCGGCTGAGTTATGGCAGGCTTCGGGCCGGTATGAGACGGTCGGCAAAGAACTTATGCGACTCAAAGACCGCCACGACCACGCTATGCTGTTATGCCCCACGCACGAGGAGACAGTGACCCATCTGCTGGCCGGAGAGCTCAAAAGCTACAAACAACTCCCCCTGAATCTGTATCAGATTCAGGTCAAGTTCCGCGATGAAATCCGTCCCCGGTTCGGTCTGATGCGAGGTCGGGAATTCATCATGAAAGACGCCTATACATTCGATGTGGATGAAGCGTCATTCAACCGATCATATCAGGCTATGGTCGATGCCTATTTTGCGATCTTCAAGAGGGCGGGGCTTGACGTGATCAAGGTCGAATCGGACACCGGCACCATGGGCGGGAAGGAAGCCCACGAGTTTATGTTCCTGGTCGACACCGAAGCCGGGGAGGAAATAATCCTGACCACTAAGGACGGGAGCTACGCAGCTAATGTTGAGAAAGCCGATTTCCGTGATCTGGCCGAGATCAAGACCGACTCTGAGATGAAGGAGATGAGGACGGTTGACACTCCGGGAGCGGCGACGATCGAAGAAGTGACAGCCTTTCTCGGTGTTGATCCTACCCGTCTTGTCAAGACGCTAATATGTATGGCCGACGGCAAACCGGTGGCGGCATTGGTCCGGGGGGACCGCGATCTCAACGAGGTCAAACTTAAGAACGCTCTCAGCGCCAGCGAACTTGAAATGGCCAGCCCTGAGCAGATCGAGGAGTGCACCGGTGCTCCGGTCGGTTTCGCCGGCCCGGTAGGTCTGAAGGATGTTCCGATAATTGTTGATCCGCTGGTAACCAAACTCCGCAACTTCGTTGTAGGCGCCAACGCCAACGAGAAGCACATTGTCAATGTAAATATCGATCGCGATTTCAAAGCCACCAGGATTGTGGACATCACTCTGGCGCGTGCCGGAGACGCCCCCCCTGTGGGGGACGGTGTTATGATTGCAAAGCGAGGCATCGAGGTGGGCAACACTTTCATGCTGGGAACAAAGTACTCCGAGAGTCTCGGTGCCAAGTTCCTCGACGCGGAAGGTAAAGAACACCCCTGCATCATGGGTTCCTACGGCATCGGTATCACCCGCACTCCCCAGGCGGTACTGGAGAAATATCACGACAGAAAAGGGATTATCTGGCCCAGCAGTATCGCTCCTTATCTCGTGGAGCTGATTCCACTTAATGTGCAGCAGGAAGCTCAGGTTCAACCCGCTGAAGCAATATACAAGACTCTGACAGAAGCAGGTATAGAAGTCCTTTATGACGACCGACCTGAGCGAGCGGGAGTCAAATTCAATGATGCTGATCTGATCGGGATGCCGATCAGGATTACGATTGGCGATAAATCGCTGAAGGAAGGCAAGATAGAACTGAAGGCCCGTTGTGAGGAGACTGTCGAGTTGGTACCACTGAAGGAGATTTTAGCAAAAGTTAGGAAGATGGCCGAAAGGCTCAAGTAATGTAGAATTTTGTTGCGGTATAATGGGTTAATAGTTTATATTATCAGGCTGTGGGAGTGGGCTATGGTCCACTCTTTTCTGTAGTGGTGAGA
>JAOZPL010000003.1 GCA_029932795.1 Candidatus Zixiibacteriota bacterium
GTATTACAGCTCGATCAGAATTCTCTTATCTTACATCATAAACATAAATATAAACTGCATGTTGGGACGTCAAGACGCAGGTGATAATTATTTAGATAAATCCTGAAGCGCTTATTTTATAGTGCCTTATAACAAGAATAAATAGGCACTGTTTAGCGCTGTATGTACATGTAGTCGGGAAAAAATATTTAACCTGTGGAATAGCTGTTTGGGACAAAAGGTTAAGGCTGATCAATTGATAGAAGCGACCGTGCGATTGTCTCGAAGAGGGCAATAGCCTCGGGACTACCATCGGTAGCCACGGGGTTACCAGTATCGGCGCCTTCTCGTATTGACTGCATGATAGGAATAGATCCGAGCAAATTCACATTCAGCTTCTCAGATAGGTGTTTACCTCCTTCTTTGCCGAAAATATACTGTCGTACACCATTAGTTTCGAGGTATGACATGTTCTCGATGACCCCGATCACCCTTAGGTTTGTCTTTTCAGCCAGTTTGGCGACACGACCGGCCACGAGTGTGGCGGTTACCTGAGGGGTTGTCACTACCAGAAGCTCAGCAGTTGGAACCGACTGGGCGATAGTCAGGGCAACATCCCCTGTGCCTGGAGGAAGGTCGAGAAACAGGTAGTCCAGATTGGTCCAGGCCACATCAGATAGAAACTGGATAATTGCTTTGTGGAGAAGCGGGCCCCGCCAGATAACAGGTTCGTCCTCACCAACGAAAAAGCCCATCGAGACCACCTGAAGGTTATCGCCCTTGTTCAAAGGGATAATTTTTTCATTGACCATGGTTGGCTGTCCACTCACTCCCAGCATTCGGGGGATGGAAAAGCCGTAAACATCGGCATCCAGGACACCAACCCGGTAGCCAAGGCGGGCTAGAGCAGCTGCGAGATTCGATGTAACAGTCGATTTACCCACGCCGCCCTTACCAGAGGCAACAGCGATGAAATGCTTGGCTGCTTTGCTGATGGCTTCTTTTTGTGCAATTGAGTCCTGACTGACACCGAGTCTCTTCTTGAGATCGCTGAGCTGCTCCTTGCTCATAACGTCGAATTCGACTCTCACCGATTTAACTTCGGGCAGGCGGGATACTACCGCGGTAACATCGGAGTGTATCTTCTCCTTGAAGGGGCAGCCCGGAGCAGTCAGGCTGATCCTGACTGTAACCATGCCATCGGCGATATCAATAGACTTGACCATATCAAGATCCGTGAGCGGTTTTTTCAGTTCCGGGTCTTGCACTTTGGCCAGGGCCTGTCGGACAGCGTCTTTGCTAAGCATTATTACCTCGTGCTGACTGGCTCAATCTCAAATCGGAGAGCCTGGTTGATCTAAATTTGGACTCAAGAGTTGCTATTGTCTGGCTGAAGATGTTGCGAAGGCCACAGTCTGGTAAATGAATGCATTCGAGCTTGGCTGTCTTGCATTCAAACAGCTGGAGTTTCCCCTGTATTGCCTCGATGATGTCCAGTAGGGTGATCTCTCTCGACTGACGCCCCAGTTTGAGGCCACCGCCAAACCCGCGCGAGGAAATCACCAGCCCGGCGCGGCTTAACTCCGACATTATCTGTGGCAGATATTTGGGTGGTATGGATTGCCTGTGAGCAATCTGAGTGGCCGTTACCTGACAGTTACTGTTTCTGGCCAACTCCCACAGGGCGCGTATGGCGTAATCGGTCTTCTTGGTAATCATCGGGTCTAATATAAGCAATCCAGTTCAGATTAAAAGGAGAATGTGGGGACTGCGGCCGTGAGCTTTGGATTCGAAATCAGGTGACTTTCAGACTGCCGAGTGCGGAAGACAATTCTATATAGTGGTTTCTGACGGTCGCGGTGTTTTCCGGCGGTGCCAGAACAACACTCGGAGCAGCAGGAAAATGATGGCCACGCTGATACAAGCGTCGGCTAGGTTAAACGTCCACCAGCGTTCAAGCCGGAATCCGAACAGGTTCATGTCAAAGAAGTCAACATCGATAAAGTCCGTCACCTGGCCAAGGCGAATCCGGTCTATGAGATTCCCGATGGCACCACCGGCGATGAAGGCCAGCGGCCATGCCAGAGAAGCCTCGCGGCGGTGATGATATACGTAGTAAAGAAGAAATGGAAGTACAACTATGGAGACCACAAGATAGTAACTGGAAGAGCCGAGGTTAGATCCCATTGCCCCCCCTTTGTTGTACACGAGTGTCAGCATAAGGAGGTCGCCAATCATGCGTAAAGGAGGCCGACCGGTCAAAGCAGTGACCGCCCAGTACTTGGTCACCTGGTCAATTACAACTACACCGGTGACTATGATGATCGGCCACAGGAGGCCTTCCAACCTATTTACGGCCAGCTTTGTTTTCCTCTTCGGCTGACTTGCACTGGATACATAATCTGGCATGGGGTACTGCCTGGAGCCGGCTGGCGCGAATCTGCCTGCCGCAGGCTTGGCATTTTCCGTAGCTGCCCTCTTTGATACGGCGCAGGGCTTCGTCTATGTGGTAGACTAGGCGGCCGGACTTGGAGGAGATCATGAATGCCATTTCACGTTCCATATGGTCGGTTCCCTGATCAGCCATATGGTAGGAGTGGGAGGACAGGTCGCCGGTGGCTTCTTTTAGTGTGCTGCCGCCATGGGCATCCGCGACATACCCCATCTCGCGTAGCAGTTCGGTTCTCTTGTTAAGCAGGAGCGCCTCATATTTCTTCAAGTCGGACTTTTTCATATGTCCTCCTCGTCAGATTTTCACAACTGCGATGGTGGCCTTCTCTCCATTGATACCCCATTCGGTCCCGGCATTGACCATATCCGCCTTGGTGAACTCCATTGTACGGGCTAGTGTTTCGCGGCGAATGAAATCGCCATGTTTTGTGGCTGCTGATTTCAGTCGCTCAGTTGTGCTGACGACAATGCGAATGTTATCGGTGACCTCAAGCCCGGACATCTTACGCATATTCTGAATCTTGTTTACAATTTCCCGGGCGAAGCCTTCGTCCAGCAGCTCCTCCGTGAGCTCTGTCTCCAGAGCGACCATCACCTGGCTGTCGCTTTCGACGGCGTAGCCCTTTTTCTCTACCTTGTTCACTTCGACTTCATCAGGCGTCAGGATCACCTTACCGGCGCCATCAAGGTCAAGCGCCAGCTCTTTTGTTTGAACAAACTGCTGGACAGCTGCTGAGTCAAGCTCTTCAACTGCCCGCGCTGCCGCCTGGGCTTTCTTGCCCAGCTTGGGGCCGGCAATGCGGAAGTCCAATCGCATGGTGTAGCTGATATATTCCTCCAGGACTGATGTGATTTGAACTTGCTTCACATTCAATTCGTCCTGGATGATCTCAATGTATGGCTCCAGCCGATCGCGGCTGTGCTTTGACGGTAGGCCGACCATGAGACGAGCCAGCGGTTGGCGGATTTTCAGGTTTTTCCGCGAACGCGCGGCTCGCCCTAGAGAGACAACTTTTTCAACCAGGCCCATGGCCTCCTCAATGGCGGTATCGATTTCCTGTTCCTCAACTTTCGGATAGGCGGTCATGTGTACCGACAGCGGGGCGCCGTGCTTTTCGCGTTTCTCTCCATGCAGTTGCGTCCAGATCAGCTCCGTCATAAATGGTGAGATTGGCGCACTGAGGCGGCAGACTCCCTCCAGAATCCGGTAGAGTGTCAGATAGGCGCGCATTTTGGAAGGATCGTCCGCCTTGGCCCAAAAGCGACGTCGGTTACTGCGGACGTACCAGTTGGAAAGCTCCTCGATTACAAACTGCTGGATCGCGCGCACCGGTCGCGTCACTTCGTACTTGTTAAAACACCCGACCACTTCTTTCACCAGGCTGTGATATCTTGAGATAATCCAGCGGTCAAAGCGTTCCGGTTCACCGGCTTTTGCCTCCAGATATTCTTCAACTGACAGGCTGGCTTTCTCCGCCTGGCCGAGCACGTCGTCGATATTGGCGTAGATGGCAAAGAAAGAGTAAGTGTTGCGCAAGGTGTCGAAATACTTCCGTACTACTTCTGCCAGTCCATCAGGGTCGAAGCGGGTCGGGACCCACGGGCTGGAGTTGGAGACAAGGTACCAGCGGACCGGGTCGGCGCCGAATTTGTCGACTGTCGCGAAGGGGTCAACTACGTTGCCTTTGTGCTTGGACATCTTCTTGCCTTCTTTGTCAAGAATGAACTCCAGCACGATGACGTTCCTAAATGGCGGCTGATCAAAGAGCATGGTGGAGATGGCCAGAAGGGAATAGAACCAGCCTCTGGTCTGGTCGACCGCCTCAGAGATGAACTCGGCGGGGTATTTCCGTTCAAAGAGCTCCTTGTTCTCAAACGGGTAGTGCCACTGGGCGTAAGGCATGGCGCCTGAGTCAAACCAACAGTCTATCACCTCCGGCACGCGTGACATCGTCCCGCCGCATTCGCAGCGCAGCTTGATAGTATCGATCATTGGGCGGTGAAGATCGATCCCGGCGGGTACGTCGACGCCCTCTTTATTCAGCTGCTCAATTGATCCCACCGCGCGCCTTTTGCCACAGGTTTCGCTGTCACAGATCCAGATTGGCAGGGGGGTGCCCCAGAACCGTTCGCGGGAGAGTGCCCAGTCGACATTATTTTCCAGCCAGTTGAGCATGCGGCCGGTGCGGATTTCATCAGGATACCAGTGGATCAGGTTGTTGTTTTTAATCAACTGTTCCTTGAACTGCGTGGTCCTGATATACCAGGACTGCCGTGCGATATAAATCAACGGCGAGTCGCAACGCCAGCAAAAGGGGTAATTGTGCTCGTAGATTTCTTCTTTGAACAGCCTGCCGGTGGACTTGAGATCCTCCATGATGATCGGGTCGGCATCCTTGATATACATGCCGGCGTATTTACCGGCCATATCTTTGAAAATGCCGTTCGGATCTATGGCCTGCAGCACGGGCAGGTCGTATTGCTGGCCGATCTCATAGTCGTCGGCGCCAAAACCCGGGGCAATGTGTACAATACCGGTGCCGTCATCAAGGGTCACGAAGTCACCGTTGATGACAAAAAATGCCTTGTCCTTCTGGTCCTTATAGATGTCAAAGAGGGGCACATAGGGGCGACGCAGAAACTCCGAGCCTCTTTTCTTCTCAAGTATCCTGGGTGTTTCGCCAAAAACCCGGTGCACCAGCGCTTCAGCAAGTACCAGCTTCTCACCTTTGTATTCGACCATTACGTATTCGGCATGCGCGTGCATGCAGAGGGCGGCGTTCGAGGGCAGCGTCCAGGGGGTGGTGGTCCAGACCAGGTAGCTGAAATCGCCATCGGCTGCTTTCATCTTTATATAAACCGATGGTTCTTTGATCAGCTCGTAGCCTTGGGCGACTTCATGTGAAGAAAGCCCGGTGCCGCAGCGGGGACAGAACGGGACGGTTTTGTATCCTTTGTAGATCAGGTCCCGGTCAAAGAGATTCTTGAGAATCCACCAGACCGACTCAATGTACTCGTTGGTCAGGGTGACATAGGCGTCATCCAGATCAAGCCAGTAACCGATCCGCCTGGTGATATGGTCCCACTCCTTGACGTACCTGAAGACCGATTCACGACATTTCCGGTTGAATTTATCGATGCCATACTTGACAACCTTGGGCTTGCTGTCGAGTCCGAGTTGCCTTTCAACTTCGATCTCGACCGGCAGACCGTGCGTGTCCCAGCCCGCTTTGCGATCCACCCGGAAGCCCTGCATGGCCTTGTAGCGGCACACTAAGTCTTTGACAGTGCGGGAGATAACATGGTGAATGCCGGGCTCGCCGTTCGCGGTCGGAGGGCCCTCGTAAAACACAAACTCCGGCCGGTCCTTGGCCATCGCGTGGGACTTGTGAAAGACGTTTTGCGTCTCCCAGAAGTCGAGGATGCGTTCTTCAGCCTCCGGCAGCGAAAAATGCTCTTTAAGCGGGTCAAACTTCATGTGCATAATTCCTACTTAGCCTTACAATTTAGCGTGGCCCATGATTCTTGTAAAGGCTTTTATCGGCCTGTGCGGCTGCTGCGTTACTGTTGCGGGGCGGGATCGGGTTATTTCTCGGACCATGTACACCGATAACTAGCCAGCGGTTGGTCATTGGTACCCTCCTCTTAAGGTATCAAGATCTTCCCGGCGGCAACATATTCGGTCCCGGACGGGCACTGGATAGGGTCGGGGGACTGGGCGAAGAAGAATATCCCCTTATAGCTGGTCAGGTACTGATGCTTCTTTTTGAACAGACCGCTCATCGCTCTGACCACCAGCGGTGACTCCATCCGGTTGAGAATCTTGACCAGTTCGGCTGGTTCTACTTTGACAATCCCGCCCGACGCTTTTATTGCCTGTGCGATAGCTGCTCCGGCTGCCGCGCCGGCATTGGCCCCGGCCATAGCACCGTTACTCATCGTAGGTTTTCTCCTTCAGGAACAATTACTCAAATCGAGAGCGTTTATTCATGTTTACTGGACGGGTTACGACTGGCTGAGCCTGTCCATCTCCGCGACCTGCTCGGCGAACGATTCGATGGTTGCTTCGACAGGCCCCGGTGCAGTCATATCCACACCGCAAGTCTTCAGCAGTTCAATCGGGTGATCCTTCCCACCGGACGAGAGCAACTCCAGATACTTCTCGATTATGCCTGTTTCTCCACCGATGAACTTACCGAGGATCGCATGTGAGGCGGCGTAGGAAGTTGCGTACTGGTAGACATAAAAGGCGTTATAGAAGTGTGGTATCCGTGCCCACTTGTACTTCGCATAATCATCGAGAGTCATCACCGGGCCGAAATACTCCTGTATGAGTTCCGTCCATATTCTGTTCATCAGATCGGGAGAGAGTGCGTCGCCTTTCTCAACGTGTTCGTGAATGTCGAGTTCAAAGCGTGCATACATCACCTGGTGGAAAAACGTCCCCACCGTGTTATCGATCTGCCGATTCAACAGGTACAGCCGCTCCGCCTTATCTTTCGCCCTGTCGAGCAGTAGCTGCAGCAGCAAGCCCTCGTTGAGGGTCGAGGCAACCTCGGCGACAAAGATAGAGTAGTGTGACTTGGGATAGGGCTGGGCAAGGCTGGTCAGGTGGCTGTGCATGGCGTGGCCCATCTCGTGCGCCAGCGTTAACATATTGTCCACCGTGTCGTTGTAGTTCATCAGTACATAGGGATGCACCGAGTAGTTTCCGAAACTGTAAGCGCCGCTGCCTTTGCCCTCCGTTTCGAAGGCGTCGACCCAGCGACTTTCGAAAGCATGCTGCAGAGCCTGACAATAGTTATTACCAAGTGGCTTCACTGCCTCCAGAACCTGCCTGACTGCGTCATCGTAGCTGATCTCGTAGTCTTTCTCCGGAAAGAGGGGGCAGTGCATGTCGTAAGGTGTGATTTCGTCGAGCTCGAGGATACGCTTTCGGAGAGCAATATAGGCGTGGAGACCACTTAGCATGCCTTCGGTCGTATCCAGCAGTGAGTGGTAAACCGACAGTGGGATGTTATCGCCATCAAGGGCGGCATGCAGGCAGCTCTCGAACTTCCTGGCACGGCAGTAAAAGACATCAGCGTTGACAGAAACTGTCAGTGAGGCTGCTGTTGTATTAATGTGATTCTTGTAGGCGGAATAAAAGACCTCATTGGCATCGCGTCGAACACGGCGGTCCGATGATTCGAGGAACTTCAAAAACCGTTGTTTTGTCAGCTCAACTTCGTTGCCCCGCTCATCTTTGACTATTCCGTATTTCAGGTCGGCGTCATCGAGCATAGTGAAGATTAAGTTTGGCCCTCGTGCAATCTGGGAAGACATGGCCAGCAGTTCTTCGACTTCCTCAGAGCGGATGTGTTCTTTGGAGCGAATCAACTCCCTGATATAGAAGTCGTATTCGTCAGTCTTTTCGAACTGCGCGGCCATTTCAAGGAGCCTGGCATCATCCAGTTTCAGCAGTTCCGGTTCCACGAATGCGAAAGCCGCACTCGCCTGCGAGCCGAGCATGGCTGCTCGTTCATTCATGGCCTGATACCCGGATTTCCGGGTGTCGATATCCCTGTTCAGGTGGGCGTAGTGGTAGAGGTTGTGCAGCTTGCGGGAAAGCTCACTGCGGGTGTGGAGGCAGGTGTACATGATTTTGGGAGACTTGGCCAGCCTTCCAGCAAACTGCCGCGCCTGCTCTATCATTTCCTGTGCTTTCCTGTAATCCTCCTCCCATGCTTTGTCATCGGGATATATATCCGTCAGGTTCCAGACATATTTTTCTTCGATATCTTTTCTCTGTGGGATGGCTTTTATTTCGGTAGTGGTCGTCATTGGTAATCCTTCTCCATCAGCGTTCTTGAATGGGCGTAATATGAGGGAGTGGGAGGGCCAAAGCAATAGAGCGGGTACAATTGCAAATCTGGTTTTGTGGGCAACAGACCACCTTGACTGCCCCTCCCCGGGGTTCACGAAGATATGGGACAGGTGGGATGTCTGCCGCCCACAAGCATTGTTGATCTCAGTATACCGAGGGGGCTACCCACTTTTCGGTTATTTCCCCAGCAGTTTCAGGAACTCGATTTCGAACACCAGCCACTGGTTCGGTGGGATGGGGCCGCCTCCCTTGCCGTAACCAAGCTCCGGAGATATGATGAGCCGGCGCACGCCACCCTCTTTCATGCCGATCATCCCGTCAACCCAGCCCTTGATAAGCCCGCCGCCAAGCGTGCACGTAAACGGCTTGCCGCCATCTTTGGAGCTCTGGAACCGCTTCTGCTTGGTGCCGGTGGAATCGGCAAACCAGAGCGTGTAGTGACACTCCACGTGGGAGTTGAGTTTTGCCTCCTTGCCGGTGCCATCGGTGAGGTCCTGGTACCGTACGCCGGATTCTGTTTTCATGATTGGGGGCTCTTTCACAGTTTTGGTTGTGTCCTTTTGCGATTTCACTTCAGCGCTGTCGGGTTTGGCCTTGACGTCGACCGAGTCTGGTTTGACTTTTATCTCGGTTGAGTCCTGTGCCAGGGCCACGCATGCAAGGACAAATGTGGCCACCACCAGAATGACAGTTGTTCTCACGTTGTTTATTCTCCTTTCAAAAGATTAACTCTGTTGCTGCACCGTGATTGTCTCTTCTCGCTTAGCACCTGTGGAAACCAGGCAAATATCTACGCCGAGATCGTCAGCAACGAACTTGAGATAGTCCCGCGCCCTGGTAGGCAGAGAGTCAAAGGCGGTCAGGCCGGTCGTTTCACTCTGCCAGCCGGGAAGAGTTTCGTAAATCGGTTTGACGTGACCCAGCGCGGCCAGATCAAGGGGGACTTGGTTGAGGCGCTGGCCATCCAGTTCATACTCGATACAGACTTTGATTTCGCTCCGGTCGTCCAGTACGTCCAGCTTGGTAACGGCTATCGAGTCTACACCGTTGATTCGGATCGCGTGTCGCAGGGCTACGAGATCAAGCCAGCCGCAACGGCGAGGCCGTCCTGTGGTTGTGCCGTATTCATCTCCCCGGTTGCGTAACTGCTCGCCGATCTGATCCACAAGTTCAGTAGGGAACGGCCCGGTCCCCACCCGGGTAGTGTAGGCTTTGATCACCCCGACAACTTCATCAATCATCCGCGGCCCGACACCGAGACCGGTCAGCACGCCGCCGGTGGTGGTGTTCGAGGAAGTGGCGAAAGGGTATGTGCCCAGGTCAACGTCCAACATCGCCCCCTGAGCGCCCTCATACAGAATCGTCTTACCTTCTCGGCGTGCACGGTACAGGCGATAAGAAACATCCACAACCATGGGCCGGAACAGCTCCACCATGCTCATCAGCATCTGGTACGTCTGCTCCAGGTCAGCTCGCTCATCAGAAGAACCTTCGAGGTATCTTGCCTTGATCGAGAGCTGAAAGTTCAGCCGCTGGCGAAGCCGGTCGGGAGTGAACAGGTCGACGACTCGAATGCCGTGACGAGCGAACTTGTCGACATAGGCCGGGCCGATCCCACGCCCCGTGGTCCCAAGCGATGCTGTCCCACGTCTCTCCTCCTCGATGGCGTCAATCAACTTGTGGTACGGTAGCACCAGATTGGTGGCTGGAGAGACGAAGAGGCGTCCGGTGTAGTTGATCCCCTTAGTCACGAGGAGATCAAGCTCTTGCCTGAATTCGACAGGGTCAAGTACAACACCGTTACCGATATAGCAAACCTTGTCCGGCTGAATGATCCCCGACGGTATCAGGTGCAGCATGTACTTGGTGTCGTCTGCAATTATGGTGTGTCCGGCATTGGCCCCGCCCTGAAAGCGAGCAATAATATCAGCATCGGCAGCAAAGAGATCGACAATCTTACCCTTACCTTCGTCTCCCCACTGACAGCCAAGGACGACTCTGTTCTTACCCATTACTTTGCTCCCTTGGTATAATAGCGTGCGTGTTGGCCAGCTCACGGACGGCGGCTATAAGGTCGTTTTTCCCCAAGCCGGAAACGACCGAGAATGGGATGGCGTCAAGGCCAAGTTCCTCTTCGACCTGCTGCACCTTTCTCTTGATCTTATCCCGGCTCAGCTTGTCGGATTTCGTTATGGCGACCAGCACCGGCAGTTCCCGTTCAGCCAGCCACGCCAACAGTTGCCGGTCTTTGTCCGTAGTCTCCCTTCTGCAGTCCAGCAGCAGCAGCAAACCGACAAGATTTTTGCCACCGGTTAGGTAATCTTCGATAAGTTTTCCCCACTGCGCTTTGGCTGATCTGGAAGCTCGGGCATAACCGTAACCCG
This sequence comes from Candidatus Zixiibacteriota bacterium, assembly GCA_029932795.1. Lineage (GTDB taxonomy): Bacteria > Zixibacteria > MSB-5A5 > GN15 > FEB-12 > JAOZPL01. Next base: position 10,681 of record JAOZPL010000003.1, read on the forward strand.
GTAGATCAACAAGATAGAACTCCCCATTGATGAGATAGTAGTTCAGAGACTGAGTTTTTCCCGGTGTCGCGGACACCTTGGCCAGTTTCTTACGTTTTCCGAGAAGCCGATTCAAGAGCGAGGACTTACCGACATTGGAGCGCCCGGCGATAGCAACCTGTGCCCGACGATCCTTCGGTAGTTGATCGATCGCATAAAACGAACCGACGAAGATAGCTTCAAACTGTCTATGAGTTTTGATTGTTTTCTCCCGATGACGGATGCTGTGAGAGCCTGCATGACCTGGGCTTTGCATCAATTCACTCTGGTGGCTCGCCGCGGGCTTGGTCTGATCCGGGGGTTCACGAACGGCGATTCGGTCAAGGCCAGTTTCAGAACCTCCTTCACGTGCTTGACATAGTGCAAGCACAGGCCTTCGAGAAGTTCGTTCGGCAACTCGTCAATATCCTTGCGGTTTCTATCCGGAATGATAATGTCGGTTATACCCAGCCGTTTAGCGGCCAGAAGCTTTTCATTAAGGCCTCCAACCGGCAAGACATCGCCGGTGAGTGTAATCTCACCGGTCATGGCGATGTCGGTTCGAACAGGAATCTTCGTCAGTGCGGATAGCAGGGCTGTGATCAGGGTGATACCGGCTGAGGGGCCATCCTTTGGTACCGCTCCCTCCGGTATATGTACGTGCAGTTCAAGTTGTTGAAAGAAATTCTCGGCAAGGCCGAACTGGGGGGCATGATTGCGGATATATGAGAGGGCGGCAACACCCGATTCGCGCATGACATCGCCGAGCGACCCTGTCAGGGTCAGCTTGGCTTTCCCTTTCATGGGAACGACCTCTACCGGCAGAGTATCACCGCCGAGTTCAGTCCAGGCCAGGCCGACAGCGTAACCGACTGTCGGATGTGTCTTCATATTGGTTCCCACGTACTTTCTGGGGCCAAGCGCCCTGTGCACACGTGTCTTGTTCAGCACCAGACGTTTCGTACGCTTTCCTTTGGCTATCTCCACCGCCGTCTTACGGAATATCGCGCCCAGTTGCCGCTCCAGTTCGCGGACGCCCGCTTCGCGAGTGTAAAAACGAATGGTTTCATAGAGGGCATCTTCCCGTACTTCCAGCGTCAGTTTCTCCAACCCAAGTTCCTTGAGCAGCTTGGGGATAAGATAGTCGCGTGCTATAGCTACCTTTTCGAAGTCGAGGTAACCCGGTAGCAGGATTGTCTCCATGCGGTCACGTAAGGGCTGCGGGATACTGGCTGCGGAGTTGGCGGTTGTGATAAAAAGGATGTTAGATAAGTCATACTCAATTTCTAGATAGTTATCCGAGAAAGTGTGGTTCTGTTCCGGATCAAGAACTTCAAGCAGTGCAGAGGCGGGATCACCCCGGAAGTCTTTGCCGATTTTGTCAACCTCATCCAGCAGAAAGACCGGATTCGACGCTTGCGCCTTTTTCAGCGACTGGATTATACGGCCGGGCATAGCACCGATATATGTTCGGCGGTGTCCACGGATTTCCGCTTCATCATGAATACCCCCGAGTGACATGCGGACGAACTTTCTTGCCAGCGCCCGTGCCACAGAGCGACCAATTGAAGTTTTCCCAACACCGGGCGGCCCGACCAGACAGAGTATCGGCCCCTTGACTTTCCCGGCCAGGCGCATTACCGCCAGGTGTTCCAGAATCCGTTTTTTAGGTTTTTCCAGGCCGTAGTGGTCGCCGTTCAGAATCGAGTGTACGCCCTTGAAATCGGTTCGGCCCTTGGTGTGGACATTCCATGGCAGGGCGAATATCCAGTCAAGATATGATCTTACCACTCCGGATTCCGCTGAATATGGGTGCATCTTGGACAGCTTGCGAATCTCTTCTTCCGCTCTCTCCCGGACCTGCTCGGGGTAGTCGCCGCCTTTAAGCTTGGCGTAGAGATCTTCAACTTCCGCACCCGGTTCATCCTCTTGCCCAAGCTCATCCTTGATGGCCTTGAGCTGTTGCTGCAGGTATACCTCGCGCTGCCCGCGAGACATCGACTCCCGCACCGAACCATCAATCTTCTGCTCAATCTTTAATATCTCAATCTCTTCTTTGAGAACCTCGGAAAGTGTGTGGAACTCTTCTTTGATGGAAGGCGTCTCAAGAATTCGCTGTTTGGTTTCGATCTTTTGCAGCAGATGGGCTGCGATAGTGTCGGCGAGTTGATGATGTTTGTCAATCGATGCGATAGATACCAGCACCTCGTCCGGGATGCGGCGGTTAAGCCTGATATATTCTGCGAACTGCTCGGAAACGGCGCGGGAGAGGGCTTCGGTTTCGCGATTATGGGTCTCCTGATTGCGGGCGAGGATATCCAGCCTGGCGCGCAGATAACCGTGGGATTTTGTTATGCCGGCAATGCGGGCCCGCACTATTCCCTCGATCAGAACTTTCAAGGTACCGTTCGGCATCTTCATAACCTGGATAATCCGGGCAATGACACCGGTCTCATAGAGATCCGATACTTGCGGATCGTCGATAGTGGAGGAGCGCTGGGTTATCAGGAAGATCTGCTTGTCCTGGATCATCGCTTCCTGCAGAGCCTTCACGGTGAAGTCGCGGCCGACCAGAAGGGGATAGATCATGTATGGGAATACGACGACATCGCGAAGCGGGATCACCGGCAGGCGCGATCTGATATCTATTTCCTCAGAATTGTGGATCAGTTTCATAATTGAGCCAGTATTGTCGTTCCGTTCTGACAAAAACGCAAAACCCCAAACCTTTTATTATACTTATATTCATCCCTAAGGCCAAGGACTTTTTCCCGTTCATCAACTGCTGATTCTGATATGTTCTACCAACGCAGATAGATAGGCAATGTCAAGGGGGGTATCATTTATAGAGAGTTGTAACTACAAACCATAAAACAAGAAGCAGAGCCATCAGGACAGCCAGAAGCAAGTAGAGACGGGCTGAACCGGAATAAGATACTCCGTAGGGACTTCTATTCTCCTGCTGTTGAAAGGATTGCATTCCTTTTAATGTTGCAAGTAGCCCGGTGGTACCAGAAAAGCGATCATCCGGGTCTCTGGCCAGAAGTTTCTTTAGCAGTAGTTGTGCCTCTGATGGCAAGGCTCGGACCTCATCACGCGTGAGGTCCGGTTGACCATCCAGGATAGCCTGTTTGGCGGCTGCGGGGCCATCAGTTGGAAACGGAACCCTCCCTGTCAGCATTTCGTAAAACACAACCCCAAGAGAATACAGGTCCGTCCGCTGGTCGGCCTGATCGCTTCTGAACTGTTCAGGCGCCAGGTAAACCAGGTCGCTCGGCTTTATCTCGTCAGCAGCCTCAGGACTGGTTCTGAGGGGCAGTCGGAAATCAACCAGCTTGGTCTGGCCTTTACTGGTTACAAACACATTTTGCGAAGTTATGTTGAGATGAAGCAGACCGTGTCCGTGTGTGTGCTGGAGTGTCTCAACGAGTTGACGCGCCAGAGCCAAAAAACGATCATAGGTAAGGGGCTGTGTACGGATCAGCTCTTTGATGGTGTCGCCCTCGATATATTCACGGATGATGTATTGCCTGCCATTAACCAGCTCGAGAGAGTAAAAAACGGCAATATGGGTGTCGTTCAGACGCGAGAGAGCATTCATATCGTCGAGGAACTGTTCCCGGTCCTCATCGGCTACCAGAGCTTTGTTGATGTCCTTGATGGCGACAATGCGGTCCAGCCCGCTGTCCCAGGCCAGATTCACCTCGCCGTGCTTCCCCTCGCCTAGCTTCTTGGTGATATCGTAGTGGAGCAGTTTTTTCATAGAGTTCCTATCCTTGCACGGAGACCCACAGGGACAGAAAGCGGCGATGCAATCTTTGGGGCAACTTAAAAACGCATTAGCTCTGCTGTGGGTGCCGGCGTGCGAGGGGATATGTGGAACACAGGTATACAGTGAGGTCGGACAGTCAGGTGGTATGAGGCAGGAGCACCAGCCGCTCAGCCAATAACCTTGAGTTTGGCGTATTTGGCCATGATCTTCTTAAGCCCCAGGCCCGAGAACATGATCTGGAGTCGAAGCGATTCGCCAAACCCCTCGACAGTGATGATCTTCCCGCGCCCGAAGGTCGGGTGTGATACGATCCGGCCCGGCTGTAACATCTCATCCTCTTCATACTCGTAGTACGTACCCTCCCTGTCGGCGGCTGGTGCTTTCGAGACAGAAGCCGGTGTCCGGGATGGCTGTGCCGAGGCGCTGTAGTCGTAGAGATGATGCGTCCGAAAATCATGTTTATTGATCAGCTCCTCGGGGATTTCCGACACAAACCGTGACGGGACAGCTTCGACCTCGCCGAATCTGAAGCGGGCTCTCGCCAGGGACACGCATACCTTTTCCCTGGCGCGCGTTATACCGACGTAGAACAGCCGTCGTTCTTCTTCAAGCTCCATCGGGTCGGCGATCGCCCGTTGCAGGGGGAAGAGCCCTTCTTCCAACCCGACCAGATAGACCGTATCATACTCCAGTCCCTTGGCGGAATGCATTGTCATCAGCGTCAGCTTATCGTTCATATCCCGGTAGCTGTCAAGGTCGGTGAACAGTGATATCTCGCTCAGGTAATCTGTCAGATGTGCCTCGGCATTGGCGCGCGCATACTCAACAGTACCTTCAATGAAAGCCTCAATATTCTCGACCTTTGTCTGGCCGATAATAGGGTCTTCGGACAGCAGTTCTGGAATGATCTCAAGTTCTTCCACCAGGTCCTGCGTTATCAGGTCGACCGGCTGGGACCGGACAAGGTCAGAGTATTTCCCGATCAGGGTAACAAATGGTTCGAGCCGCTTCAACTTGCCGGCCAGCTCCGGATACTCCTTGGCATTTACTGCTACCTGGAGGTAAGGAATGTTCTTTACCCGGGCAAGAGTGGCAATCTGGGCGAGCGTTTTGGTTCCGATCCCCCGCTTGGGATAGTTGACAATGCGTTCAAAAGAGACATCGTCAGCTGGGTTTGCAATGAGCTTCAGGTATGCCACCAGGTCTTTGATTTCCTTGCGCTCATAGAAAGAGATACCCCCGAATATCTGGTACGGGACGTTGCGACGTCGCAACTGTTCTTCAAAGGGACGCGACTGGGCGTTGGTGCGATAGAGGATGACCGTTTCTTTGAGATCATGTGGGTCACTGCGGGCCATGATCTGTTCGATCACGTGGCTGGCCTCCTCCTCGGCCGAGTCAACCATCAACAGTTCCAGTTTGTCTCCTTCGCCCGTATCGGTCCGGAGGGTTTTGTCTTTGCGCATCTCGTTGTTCTGAATCACTGCCGAGGCGGCTTTGAGAATGACAGCTGTCGAGCGGTAGTTCTGTTCCAGCTTGATGATTTTAGCGCCGGGGAAATCTCTTTCAAATTCGAGGATATTCCTGATATCGGCACCGCGCCAGCCGTAGATCGACTGGTCTTCATCGCCGACCACGCAGATGTTTCGGTGCTCGTCCAGCAGGGCCTTCAGAAGCAGGTACTGCACATGGTTTGTGTCCTGGTACTCATCGACCATCACATACTTGAATTGCCACCGGTATCTGTCACCAACCTCTTGGTCATTTTGCAGCAGCCAGACGGTGTTGAACAACAGGTCGTCGAAGTCCATCGCGTTGCACTCGCGCAGCCGTTTCTGGTAGAGCGAATATATCGCCGCCGTGCGGGTCTCAAAATATCCGGACGCCTGAGTGGTGAACGATTCGGCGCCGGTCAACTGGCCTTTCAGATCAGAGATTTTGCGCAACTGTCCCTTGGGCAGAAACTGGCTCTCGGAGAACCCGAGTTCTTTGATACAGTTTTTGGCCAGCGTTCGGGAATCCTCGGCGTCGAAGATCGTGAAGTCAGATTTGTAGCTGAGCCTGTGCGCCTCACGGCGCAGAAGACGGGCACAAAACGAGTGAAAGGTGGACACCTGGAGTTGCGCCGTTTGACCTCCCAGTAGTTGCGACACACGGTCTTTCATTTCACCGGCGGCCTTGTTGGTGAATGTCACAGCCAGTACCTGATGCGGCTCTGCCAGCCGGGTAGTCAGTATGTGGGCCAGGCGACGGGTGAGCACGCGGGTTTTACCCGATCCGGCCCCGGCAATCACCAGCACCGGCCCTTCAGTGGTAGTGACAGCCTTAAGTTGTGCCTGGTTGAGGTCTTTCAAAAGGTGACTCATAATTCGCTATCGAATATATCAACACGATGGCGTGACGCAATCAGATTTCAGGACATTACCCTGTTTCAGAATAAAAAGAGTATGGCAAAGAACGATACTGCGAAAAGATATCTGCAGGTCTGCGTTCACGTGGTGAGCCGGCCGCATATAACTGTCACCGCCGGCCCATCTTGCTGTCCCACAATCATCGCCGTTTCTCCATCAGCTCAATATGGCCCCGAAAAGCACGCTGCATTGAGATAATGTAAGCTTTCTCGATGGAGATGTAAGTTCACACCGTCGCCAAGTAAGCGATATTCGTGGCAAAGCAGTCTCCCTGAGAGGCCAAAAATGTGAAATAAATCGAATTTTCGCTAGACAATTGCGGGGGTGGTAGGAGGGTAGTATGAAGGAGGGAGCATACTATTTAGTCATTAACGGCTGGGTGGCAACCTAAAACTTGTTTGGGGAGTGCGCCTGATGCCAGATCGGCTCGTCCTGTTCACCATCAATACTTATTACGCTGTTCACCCGGGGGGGATCTCAAGGGTTGGTGTGAACACGGGCCGAAAGGAGTCCGGTGTGCTTTTCGCAGGCGCGGCTAACGCCAGCAGGGCTAGAAGGGACAGGACAGCACGGTACCGCATCGCTGAGTCCTCCCTCCGTCAAAGAACAAGGCAGGTAGTATATGGTAGACGAACCGCAACCGGGAATGTCGCACACTTGTTGGTATTATCTCATGAGAGCCGAGCTTCGCACACAGGCAGACCTGGAGAACCGGTATGGTGGCTGTTAAAAAAAAGCCCCGAGAGGGGGCTCCATTCGTCAAGCATGGGAAGCAGATGTGCGACTATGCCGCCGCAAACGACTTCATTGCGTCTTCGCGGGTGTCGTAATGCTCAAAGACGGTGATAAGCCGGGTGATGGTGAGGATGGATTCGATCTTGGTGATGTTGGCCAGCACCAGACGACCACTTGCGTTCTTGACTGTGGTCAAGGCAGAAATAAGCATACCCAGGCCTACTGAATTCATCCACTCAACTTTGGCCATATCCAGCACGATGTTCTTCTTGTTTTGCTGGATGTATTCGTGAATCCGACCGTGGAACATTGTGGTCTCCTCCCCACCCATAATCTTACCGGAAATATCGAAAACCACTACATTATCCCGAATAGAATCGTCAAACTTCATCTGGATGCACCTTTATTTTTGTGGTTAACAATTACAACTCAATGACACTTGCCAGCCGCTTGACAAACCGGCCATACCGCCGTGGGCCAGCACAGCCTCAACTTGGCCCGATGTCCGAAGATAGTGACTGAAGCCTGATAATCAAGCTGTTTTTGGCCCGCCCAAACCGGCCCCCCGGATAGCGAGTGACTACGAAAAGAGTAATTGCCCAGGGGGATTGCTTCACATATTGTAGCTGTATGGAGAGTCCCGGGAAGCGGATGCAACTTATGATTCGTGAACTGAAAAGGACGGACTGGCTGCATATACAGCGACTGTTCGGTCCCAGAGGTGCCTGCGGCGGTTGCTGGTGCATGCACTGGCGGGTGCCCAAAGGGGGCAAGCAGTGGGAGGCTGTCAGGGGTGAGCCGAACCGACGGGCGTTCAAGAGGCTGGTTGAATCAGGCAAGGTATCCGGTATTCTCGCTTTCGATGGAAAGAAACCTATCGGCTGGTGTTCATTTGGGGAGCGGATTGATTTTCCCCGCCTTGACAGGATGAAAGCATACCGGTCCGGAGATTCCGGGTCAGAAAAGAGCCATAGGGTGTGGTCGATCAATTGTTTTTTTCTGGCTAAGGGTTACCGCGGTAAGGGAATCAGTGTCCTGCTTGCTGAGGTTGCTGTCAGAGCGATTCACAGACGAAGAGGAAGAATCGTCGAGGCTTACCCGGCAACATTGACCAGGGATGGCAATAAGTTGCCAGAAGCGTTCACGTTCACCGGTCCGGAGACGGTTTTTCAAAGACTCGGTTTTAAAGAAATACAGCGCCTGGCGCCCAGCAGACCGCTGTACAGATTAGACCTGGGTGTTTCGACACCGGTAGAGTGGTAAGGTTCTGGCTGTCTTGAGAATGCAATGACACCAGCGGGGTTCGGTTTGAATAGAACAGTTATCTTCGACGTCGGTAATGTCATCCTCCCGTTCGATCCGATGATTGCCTGCCGCAAGCTGGCTCCGTTGTGCCGCCTCAGTGCCGAGGAGATCTGCCGTCGTGTTTATGAAACCGATCTGGAGCGTCACTTTGAGGAAGGCAAGATCGACGGTACGGCTTTCACGAGGGGTTGCCGGGAAGCTCTGGGGTTGGATATCAAAGAACAGGTGTTGCGCGCTATCTGGGCGGACATGTTTGTTGAAGACACGGAAGTATCCGAGATTGTGCGCCGGGTCAAAAAACACCACCCGGTACTGCTGTTGTCAAACACCAATCCCTGGCATTGGGAGTTTGCCATGTCGCGGTTCCCGATTATCTCGGAGGTCGAACGACATATTCTTTCATATCAGGTTGGTTGCCTGAAGCCGGACCGGCGCATTTTTAAGGCGGCAGCAAAACACGTGGATGACGTTTCGCAGGCAATCTTCATCGATGACTGGCGACATAACGTTCAGGCCGCACGGCAATTCGGGATGCAGGGGGTTGTTTATGCAAATGCTAGACAACTGGGAACGCAGCTACGCGATTTTGGATGCCTAACATAGGCGAGT
>JAOZPL010000149.1 GCA_029932795.1 Candidatus Zixiibacteriota bacterium
AATCACTGACGCCAAATGGTCTTGCGATCCGGATTCCCCTGAGAGCGCATACCTTCCCTCGGCCCGATTGCCCCAGATATCCCGTTCAGCCCTCCGGAACACGGTTATTCTCGATGTGTTTGCTTCCGGCGTCAAGCCGCCTGCCTGATCCAATAGTTGCTGAAGAGTCAAGCCCGACTGGTACGGATACTGTCCGACTCTCCGGACAGCACCGTACACACACACATATGCACCCATAGCTGGCCTGTCGGCATACGGAATCATAATAATGTCACCGGCTTCAAAAGCACCCGGTTGGGCCGGGTTTCTCCCCGAATCGTTCACAATATAGGCTGCGGCAACATCAGCCTCAGGGCGAGCGCCACCGGCCAGAGCGATTAACTCTTCCAGATTTTCACCTCCCGTAAGTTCTATCTCACGCGGCAGGTGGACCGCTCCAACAACACCAACGGTCCTCAGAGAGCGCAGAGGAACAAAAACGCGCAAACCACTGTAAAGACAAGGATCGGCGGAGAGATCCGCAAGGTATGTCATGCGATCAATATCAACTACGTACTCGTGCGAGGGGCTGGAGAAGTGAATAAGGCGTGTCGAACCACCGGTGGCTACCCCGCCCGCCAACTCGATAATCTCCGAAACCCGCTGGCACGTGTACCCCCTATACCGGCCGGGTTTATTCACCGCACCGTTAACCTGAATCGACACCAGATACGGTTTTCCCACTGAAATAAGAATGTCTTCGACGTGATAACTGCGTGATAACGCTTCGCGCAGTGTTCGACGCGCTTCGGTCAGAGTTAGATGAGCCACGTCGATTTCGCCAAGGTTCTGATCAACGATTTTCCCCTCCGCGTTGACCTGGAGAGATATCGACGGCAGACTCGTTCTGACAAACGTCACCCGCAATTGTTCTCCCGGTCGAACTAGGTACTGGTCAGGGTTGACAGGTCGTTCGTAGGCATAGTTATGATAAGCGTTGAAACCTGACTCGCGATCCGGGACAGTTTGAGCCGTGACAGACACTGTCAGAACCGGCAGGAATACCAGCGTTAGAAACAGAGCTTTTCTTACGAGCGTCATGCGAAACTAAGACTCACCGTTCGCTAATGAATCCCAAGCATACTTAAAAGCCCAACTCATGTCAACCGGTATCCTCTCGGTGAGTTTGCCTCGTTGCCAGAGTGGTAGCGGACACTATCACTCTAAGCCGTAGGGCGTGTTGAAAAACCTTATCCGCCGTTGTGTCAGGTCTTGATCCCGTCTAAACGGGATTGTGACCTGACATTTAAGCTATCGCAGGTCAGGAGCCCTGCGCTCCTGACATCAATACTAAGCCCTGCCGAAGACCACTCATATTGCCGGAGAAGCCTCTCTGGAGTCTGCCGCCCACAACCTGATCATATTGTACGGAGCGGCAATGATATTAAGAACACTGGCTGCGGCTGAATGGAAAACAGAGGTAAAGATAAAAAGCCATTGACTACAGAGCCATACCGAGCCGGTCCCAGCGGATGTGAGTAGGAAAACTGATCAGAAAGTGGCCCACCCACTGAACGGCATCGATAACGTATGGAAATCCCCAGCCGGGAGCATTCGGGTCCGACTCCCAGGACCAGTAGATAAAGACCGCCTTCCCTTTGATGTTCTCCTCAGGTACACAACCCCAGAAACGGCTGTCGCGACTATCGTCACGGTTGTCCCCCATGACAAAATACTCCCCGGGCGGCACTGTGTACGGCTCGAAATTGTCCCGGAAGGAAAGATCGCCGGGGATAATCCGCCTGTCGATATGTTTGGAGTCCTCCGGTATCGACGCCACGTACCCGTCAACATACAGGACTTTGTCGGCCACCTGCACTATCTGCCCCGGCCCGGCCACAATCCTCTTGATGAAATCCTTGGTCGGATTGTTGGGATACTTGAAGACAATTATGTCCCCGGCCTTTGGCTGGCCGCCATACTCGTAAGCCAGTTTGTTAACGAAGATGTAATCACCGACCAGCAGCGTGTCCTCCATCGACATGGAATTGACCCGGTACGCCGAGACAACGAAAACCCTCAGCAGGATTGCCGCCACCAGCGCGACAATCGCGGTTTCCAGATACTCTCGCCAGAGCGGTTTGTAGTCTCTTTTCTGGAGAACTTTGCGGGCCTCACGTTGCGTCTCAACCTGCTTTAGGTCCTGGATTAGGAAATCTTGATCCATACTTTATGAGTATCGGTTCTGCCCCACAATTCTTTAGCCTGCTGGATGCTCCACCTTCGCTAAATATATGCAGTTACGTTAGATAACGCAGTGGGGAGAAGCGCTGATGCCATGCCGTTATAAGCGATGAAGAAGAGCCCCCGCTATTTCTTCATGTATCCGACAAGCACATCCCTGAATTCAGATTTGCTGATGTTGGATTCCAGCACGCCGTGGTGAGCAATTGATATCTGCGCCGTCTCCTCGGAAACCACTACCACCACGGCGTCGGACACCTCGGACACGCCGATAGCCGCCTTGTGCCGCATGCCGAACAGCTTGCGATAGCGAGGATTGGTGCTGAGCGGCAGTGAGGTCGCCGCCGCGACAATGAAATCCCCGGAGATTATGACAGCGCCGTCGTGAAGCGGCGTATAAGGTGTGAACAGGGTGACGATCAACTCCGAGGACAGCTCCGCGTTCATCTCCTTGCCTGTTTCGACATAGTTGCGCAAGCCGGTGCGGCGTTCGATTACAATAAGCCCGCCGTAGCGAAGATCCGACAGACGCAATACTGCCCGCGTCACCTCCTCCACCGTCTTCTTTTGCTCTAGAGAGACAAACAACCGCAACAGGCGATGCTGCCCGATATGGGCCAGCACGCCACGCAGTTCCGGTTGAAAAACGACCACCAGGACAAGAAATCCGACCGTGGCCAGGTTGGAAAAGAGCCAGGTCAGGCCCTCAAGCTGAAACCAGTAGGAAACAAATGCCACCCCGGCAATCAGAAACAGGCCAATAATGATCTGCGCTGAACGAGTTCCCTTGGTCAGCTTGAGCAACTGGTAGATGATAAATGAGACGATCAGGACATCAATGAAGTCCTTCACGCCGAATCTAATAAAATCATACTGGAGCAACGTCATCTTGCCTCTTTCACCGCTCTGACCACTTTCAATGCTTCCACCGTCTGGTGGACATCGTGCACCCTGACGATATCAGCGCCGTTTGAAACCGCCGCCACCATCGCTGCAATGGAACCGCCGAGTCTCTGATCCGGAGCCCTGCCGCTTGGGTACACCATCTCAATAAACGACTTTCTTGACGCTCCCACAAGCAACGGCAGAGAAAAACGTTTCAACTCCCCGAGACGGGCAATAATCTCCAGGTTATCAGAAAGCCGCTTGCCGAATCCGATCCCCGGATCAAGAATGATCTTTGACCTTTCGATTCCGGACTGACCGCAAAACTCTAACCGTTCCTGAAAGAAGTCCCCGATCTCTCGAACACAATCCGTATAGTACGGGTTTTCCTGCATATTCTTGGGCGTCCCCAACATGTGCATCAGCACCACTGGCGCCTTCTTCTCGGACAGGAGCTCAGCCATCGACTGATCAAATCTCAAGGCAGAGATGTCGTTGACAATATCCGCCCCAACCTCAATGGCCGCGCCGGCAATCGACGCATGATACGTATCAATTGAAATAGGCACTGGGGATTCAGTTCGCACACCCTTTATGACAGGCAGGACCCGTTGCTTCTCTATCTCGGAACTAACCGGATCAGAACCAGGGCGGGTGGACTCGCCGCCGATATCGATAATATCAGCACCCTCTTCGATCATTTTCAAGGCGTGCTTGACAGCAGTGCCTACAGTATCAAACCTGCCGCCATCGGAAAACGAGTCCGGCGTGACATTGAGAACGCCCATCACCAGCGGACGGCTCAACGACAACTCCCGGCCATCGGCCAGCTTTATCATACGGGTTGTTTGCTCTCTTTTTGTATGCATTCGTATCTGCACTGTTGAAAGCTGATCGTATAGTAGTGCAATTGCGATTTAAAAATCAAGCCACAATCGGCTGGAGAGATCAGAACAGCCCGGATTACGCCCGCTCCAGCAGGCTCAAAGCTTCGGCACGGGTGGCAGTGCTGCGCATCACCCCGCGTATGGCTGACGTCACAATCCTGCTGCCTGGTTTTTTGATGCCGCGCATGGTCAGGCAAAGATGCTCAGCTTCGACAACCACGAGTACGCCCTTCGGCTTCATGGCTCCGACAATCGAATCGGCAATCTCGCTGGTCATACGTTCCTGCACCTGGAGCCGACGGGAAAGAATCTCCACCACCCGGATCATGTTGGAAAAGCCAACCATCTTGTCCGTCTGCGGAATGTAAGCAATGTTCACCTTGCCGAAAAAGGGCAACAGGTGATGCTCACACAGTGAAAAGAAAGAGATGTCTTTAAGAATAATCATCTCGTCCTTGTTCTTGGTGGTATATTTTCGCAGTTCAAGCGCCGGATCCTGGTGCATGCCGGCCAGAACTTCTTCATAGAACTCGGCGATGCGCTCCGGAGTTCTTTTCAGACCTTCCCGATCAGGTGTCTCCCCCATACCTTCCAACATGAGGTGGACACCCTTGATGATCTTTTCGCGATTGAAATTCACGTTCTATTTGGTTGGGGTTGGAGACGGCGCTGGCTCTTCGACCCGTTCCTTGTCGCCGGACGAACGGCCAATGATCTCGTCCACTTCCCGGCCGTCAACGATTTCTCTCTCAAGCAGGGCTTCCGCCAGCTTACGGAGTTTGTCCAGATGCTCGGTCAGGATATTTCGGGCAGCCTCCTCCGCCTTTTCAATGAACAGCTTGATCTCCTGATCAATCACGATGGCCGTGGCCTCGGAGTATTCGTCATGCTGAGTGAATTCACGACCAAGGAAAACATGCTCTTCTTTCCTGCCGAATGTCACGGGCCCGAGCTTTTCGGACATGCCCCAGTTGCAGACCATCTTACGCGCCAGTTTGGTGGCCCGCTCCAGGTCATTCCCGGCACCGGTGTTAAGCTGTTTAAACACGATCAGTTCCGCCACGCGACCACCCATCAGAACAGTCAGGGTCGCTTCCAGATACTCCTTGGAATGAGTATGGCGTTCATCGACCGGCAGCGACTGCGTCACTCCCAGCGCCAGACCGCGAGGTATGATTGTCACCTTGTGAATCGGGTCAGCCTTGGGCATGAACTTGGCTACCAGCGTGTGCCCCGCCTCATGATACGCTATAATCTTCTTCTCTTCATCGGCAATGACAAGCGATCTCCGTTCCGAACCCATCATTACCTTATCCTTGGCGTTCTCAAAGTCCTGCATCGTGACCTCATCCTGGTTTTGTCGTGAGGCCAGCAACGCCGCCTCGTTGACCATATTGGCCAGGTCGGCGCCAGACATGCCGGGTGTTCCACGCGCGAGGATAGAAGTGTCCACATCGTCGGCCATCTTGATTTTGCGCATGTGCACCTTCAGGATTCCCTCACGCCCCTTGATGTCGGGTGAGGGCACAACTATCTGACGATCAAACCGACCGGGCCGGAGCAGCGCGGGATCGAGAACATCGGGACGGTTGGTAGCCGCAATCAGAATGACGCCCTCGTTGGACTCAAAGCCT
>JAOZPL010000004.1 GCA_029932795.1 Candidatus Zixiibacteriota bacterium
ATGACATGACAAAACAGACCACCGCCACTCCCAGCATGACCCCGAGGATCGTAATCCAGTTGGAAACGGAGACAAAATACCTTCCGGAACTGAAATATCTTCCGGCGATGTAACTCTCAAAACTCATAGCACACGGTTGCACAGGCAAGGCTAATTACTTGCTTGGCAATTAATTATACATCGAGCCAGAGGGTGATACAATCATTTTCGGGATACTGTGGAGGAAAACGACTTACAATCTACTTCAAGCCGTGCACCCGGTTACAATTACCGGCAGGCACGGAGACCTGCCGATCAAAGAGAATGTCTGTCTCCACCCAACCGATCGGCAGGGTTCCACCCCGGCCGCTGTCTTTGTCAGTGGGAACTTCAGTAGAAAGACGAGCCACAATCTGGTGTCCAAAGTTAAGGCGGGTCAACCGGATAGGTCGGGTTCCGAAGTCCGCCGCAGGTGGACGAGAAACTCGACGGTTGGCCTCTTAGACCGTATTCTGCTACAAATCATATAATGATCATCCCCTCACATCACTTGCAAAGGGTTATTCTTTCACTCAGATCCTCGTAACCCGGTACTGTCCATACGAGCGTTCGAAGGTGATGTCGATGCACCTGTTGCCAACCTTGTAGTGGTAGGTAACCACCGTCACCATCAGCAGTAACGATCAGTAACTGGCCAGCGTGCGCGGATCGCCAACCTATTCCCCCTTTTCCTCCTCCAGTATCTGGTTAAGTATCTGGGAGACGGGGATTGTGCCCTCTTTCATCTCTTTCATCTGCGGGAAGAAGATGACATCGCGGATACTGTGCTGGTTGGTCAGCAGCATCACCACGCGATCCACGCCGATGCCCAGTCCCCCCGTGGGCGGCATGCCGTACGCCAGCGCCGTGATAAAGTCATCGTCGAGCGGCTGAGCCTCCTTGTCACCCGCCTGGAGCGCCTTGCCCTGCTGGAGGAACCGTTCAAGCTGATCCATTGGGTCATTTAGCTCGCTGAACGCATTCGCTACTTCCTGCCCGGCAATAAACAGTTCAAACCTTTCAGTCAGGCGGTCATCCTCACGGTGCTTCTTGGCCAGGGGTGAAATCTCAACCGGGAAATCAGCGACAAAGGTCGGCTGTATCAACGTCGCTTCGACCTTCGCCTCCCACACCGCCTCGATCACCTTGCCCCGATTGAGCAGATCTTCAGTTTCAACGCCGAGTTTATCGGCCTGGACCATCGCCTGCCTGTAATCAAGTTCAGTGAAATCAACCCCGGTCTGCTCTTTGATGGAGCCGAGCATTGTCACCCACTTAAACGGCGGCTCAAAATCAATCTCGTGCTCATCATATGTGACCTTGTAGCGCTCATGCAGGGTAAAAACCGTGTGGCGGAGGAGTTCCTCGAGCAGCCGAGCTATATCCCTGTAATCAGCGAACGCCCAGTACAGCTCAATCATGGAGAACTCCGGGTAGTGCAGGCGATCGAGGCCTTCGTTACGGAAATCCTTGCAGAACTCCCAGACTTTGTCATACCCGCCGACTATCAGCCGTTTGAGGTACAACTCATCGGCGATACGAAGGTACATCGGGATATCCAGCTTTTCGTGATGCGTTTTGAACGGCTGCGCCATGCCGCCGCCATAGAGCGGTTGAAGGATAGGCGTCTCAACCTCCAGAAATCCTTTTTCGTTAAGGAAATCACGAATAGTCTGAATAATCCTCGCCCTCTTGACAAACGTTTCGCGCACCTCCGGGTTGACAATCAGGTCCGCATAACGGCGACGGTAGCGCATCTCCTTGTCGGTCAGACCGGAGTGCTTGTCCGGCAACGGATGCAGTGATTTGGTCAGCACCTCAAATGAGCTCACCCGGATCGTCCGTTCACCCGTCTTTGTCACCATCAGCTTCCCCTCGCAGCCGATTATGTCACCGAGGTCCAGAATGTCAAAAACGTCGAAAAGCCCCGGGCCGACTTCATCCTTGCGGACATATACCTGTATGCGTTCGGTGGCATCAAGCAGGTCGGCAAAAAAGACCTTCCCCATCTTCCGCTTGAGCATTATCCGCCCGGCCACCCGAACCGGCTCGTCACCTTTCTCCAGTTGGTCAAAGTCAGCCAGTATCTCGCCGAGGTGGTGGGTCAACTCAAAACGGTACGGATAGGGGTTGACCTGCCGCCCGCGAAGTTCCCTTACCTTTTCCCTCCGCGTCTTTATCAGTTGAGCCAGTGGAATCTGAATCTGTTCCGAGGCTTCGGGTTTGTTATCCTTCTCATTCTGTTTCCGTTCTCTCATAGAATGTCCCCGCACAGGCGTTCATCGGGTTGGGTGTTTGCATCATCCGGATTCTTCTGACAGAGGCTGGACGGCACCCGGAACCTACTTATTCATTTTCGATCTTTTCGCCAGCGCCTTTTTGACCACTGTTGGCACGAGATCGGTGATGTCACCCCCGTTCTGAGCGACATTTTTAACCAGCGAGGAAGACAGGTAAACCCACGACAACGCCGGCATAAGGAAGACCGTCTCCGCTTCCCGGGCGAGCTTGCGGTTCATAAGCGCCATTTGGAATTCAAACTCAAAGTCGGAGACAGCCCGCAGACCCCTGATGATGGCATTCGCCTTCAGCTTCTTCGCCAGGTTGGCCGTGAGACCGCCGAAACCGATTACCTTTACTCTCTTCGCGTCCTTTAGCTCTTTGACAGCTTCAGCCATAAAACTGACACGCTCGTCAAAGTCGAACAGCGGGTCTTTGCCGGCATTCTCCGATACTGCCACCACGACCTCGTCAAAAATGCGACAGGCGCGCTCGATCAGTGAAAGGTGACCCCTGGTCACCGGATCAAACGTCCCGGGATAAACAGCCCGCGTGATTTGCTTCTTTGCCATAGTCAGTCTCACCCGAGCCTGTCTGCCCGGGCAGCTTTCTTGTCCACAAACATAGGCAGGATTGATCCTGAGGGCAAGTCAATTGACCGTCAGGCCAAGTGCGACAAGATAGTTCTCGGGTGAAACCCCCTTGAGGTCAACGGTATCACCGATGAAGCCCAGATGAATCTCCGGCGTGCTGACACCAACCGGAAAGTACTCGACAAAAATAGCCTGCACACGTTCATCTACCTGACTCCCGTTAAGAACCAACCCGGCCAGTGGCAGGTTAGTGCCTCGGTCGGCAAACGAAGCAAGTTTGAAATTGACCACCGTCCGGAGCTCGACAGCGATCCGCTTGAGGCTCGATTCTGAGGACAGGTCAGCCCCGCCGAGCACCAAATGCGTCAGCTCAACCAGCCGCTTGTGATGAACAAAGCAGATGGAGGCCAGATCGTCGGTAAAATCCACCAGTGCGACCAGTTCACCCGGAATCTGACGACAGAAACTCAGATACCCCCGACCCAGTGCGGCGGCCCGGATCAGATATTCAACACCTGCCGGTTCTCCTTCGAGGTGATATTCCGGCAGCAGGTTCTCCAGTCGTTCACGGCGGTAGATCAGACCGAGCCGGCAATGGTCGTCATTGGCTGCCAGGAGATCAAACTGAAACATGTTCTCCGGCTCAAGCACCGACTGCGCCAACTCAAAACGGCAGCGCTCTCGAATGTCAGGGCCATCATGCTCACTTAATCGCAACCGTTTAACCAGTACCTGGGAATCGGGGACTGACAGCACCAACTTCTCACCGTCCAGATGACGACTTTCATGAAGCTCTCCACGATCGAATCTGTCAAGAGCGAGAACTTCAGGACGGCCCGCATCACATGTCACGCAGGCCCTGTAGAGGTCGTTCCCCCTGCGGTCAATACCGATTGTACGCAACCCGCTCATCGCCGCACCTTCAGGTACGGCCGAAGCCGCTCGTACACTTTCGGCCCGATGCCTTTGACCTCGGTGATGTCCACCTCTCGCTCAAAACGGTGATATTGCCGGTAGATGACAATCCGATCCGCGAGCACTCTCCCGATGCCGGGCAGGAGCTCCAACGAATCCGCCGGGGCGGTGTTGGGGTCAAGCTGAAAAAGGCCGGTAAACTCCTGGTCGGCGTCCCCGAGGAAAACCGGCAGTGGCGCAGATCGATCAGTTGGTAAGGCGTATGATTTTATAAGAAGGTACCCTCCCATAATGACCGCTGTAACACTCAGAATGGAGAGGACTTTCAACTGACGTGATGAAAAGTCGAAAAACTGGTTCACGCTGCGCACTGTTCGGTGTTTTCCTTTTACCGGAATATAACCCAAGCAGGTCTAAAATCAACCGTCTGGGGAGCAGGTCGCAGCGGTAACCGACAGAGGGACAAACTTCCCCCTGAAACCGTTACGGTTTGATGCGACCTTCTGTTTCTCTCACCGTACCGGAGACCTGCCGGAGGATTTTGATGCGGCCCAGATTTCGGTCAGCCTCCATACCCCAACCGGTAACGACATTCCCTCCCAGATCGGTAATCCTCACGAAGGCGTCGGTTTGAATTTTTCTGGTGCCGGGGTTCCAGAACAGATAGTCGGTCTCAAGTCGTGAGCTGTCCTCGGAGACAACGACCACGTTTCCGTAGATGTGCAGGTGCCCCTGGTTTTCGCGGATGACACCCGAGTCACCCACGACAGTTGACACCACCCGACCGGTTGAGTCAAAGAAACGAATCGTCAGATCATATCCCATAGTGGAATCGTTCGCCTCGAACTTGTAGATCTTGTCGGCGAAGATTTCACTCGTTACCTGCCCCTGGTCATACATGTATATTCTGGCGCCGCCGACCTCGGAATCGGGGCGACGGGCACTGTCCTCAAGGGTGGCTTCGGCGGAGTTCGATGTTTCCCGGCTGCCGCAACCGCTCAAGAGGATCACCAACATGAGCGACAGTATCGCCAGTAGTCTGTTTTTACAGGTCATCATTTATAATCCTATACGAACTCCGGCGCCCAAGATGGCATAATGTGGGGATTTGTCAAGGTGGAAATCAGACTTTGGTGCGCCAACGATTATGCAGCCAGATCCACTGCTCCTTGTGCTCTTCGATTATCTCCTCTAAGGCCTTGGTACACTTGAGAGTAACCTGGTAAACATCGGTCTCAAAGTCACCACTCGGCTTGAGCTCAATAGGAGGCTTGAAAACAACACGGTACCGGTTGTCGGGTGTTCGCAGGCAGGCTGACGGGAGAAAAGCCGAGCCGGTTTTCAGACCGATCATCGATTGCCCAACCGGCGTATTGGCCAGGCGACCAAAAACAGGGACAAATATACCTCTTACTCGGGGCGAGTCCGTATCGATGAGCACTCCCACCCCCTTCCCACTCCTGAGCCAGGCCAGCAACCGACGGGGAGAATCGGAGGTTGCGATATTTGTCAGCCCCACCGCGAGGCGGTTTTCTACAAGCAGTTTGTCCAATCTCGGATCATACATCTCACGGCCGATAACAGCTATGTCATAACCAAGGGACTGCACATATGCCGCCAACAGTTCAAAATTGCCGAGGTGACCGGCTACACCCAATACTCCCCGGCCACGCCGGTAAGCAGCTTCCCAGTGTTCCAGACCTTCTACGGAGATAAGCGGTCTAATTTCAGTTGCAAAATGTCTCCTGAACCTGACAACATCCGCCAGATTTTTACCCGAGTTGATAAAAAAACTGCGGCCGATATTTCGCTTCTGTTCATAGTTTATATCGTCCTGGTAAACCAGGGAAAGATGCCGATGGACTCTGTGCTGCTCCCGCGGGATCAGTTTCCAGGCTGCCAGGCCAAGCCAAGCGCCAACAAACATGGCTGCATTTCGTGGAAGTATGTTACATAAAGCCATAAACAGGCGGATAAGGCAGTAGGTAATATCGTGCTTGATTTTCTTGCGAATTGTCATCTCCGGTGCCCGTCAACCCGGTTGTCGATCAGCCGACACACCTGTGGTCATACCAGCTTAGTCTTGAGAATATCGTGCAGATGAACAATGCCGATCAGCCGGCCGTCTTCATTGACTGTCGCCAACTGGGTAATGGAATGTTTTTCCATTATGGCCAGCGCGGCGTCGAGCACAGCTTCGGAAGAAACAGTTTTGGGATTCGGAATCATCACCTCGGATGCCCGCAGACTGTAAATATCCCTTTTGTTCTGGGCCAGACGGCGTAAGTCACCATCAGTAAAGATGCCCGTCACCTCGCCCGTCTCGCTGGTCATCAGCACACAGCCAAGCCGCTTGGAAGTCATCTCCAGAATCATCTCGGAAACCGGTGCATCAGGTGGTACCAGAGGGATCTCATCACCAACATGGTGAACCTCGTGAACGTGCTTCAGCAGGCGCCGCCCCAGAGTACCTCCTGGATGCAGAACGGCGAAATCGTCCGGAGAGAAGTCACGCGCTTTCAAAAGAGCCACCGCCAGCGCATCACCCATAACCATTGTCACGGTAGTGGAAGAGGTCGGAACGAGGTTGTTGGGGCAGGCTTCAGCCTCCACGGAACAGTCGAGCGCGATATCGGCGCTCTTAAAGAGCGGCGAGTCAACTGTCCCACAAAGAACGATAATCTTAACCCCCAGACGTCGGGTAGCGGCAATGATGCTCTCGATCTCATTCATCCGACCGGATTTTGAGAGAATCATTAATACGTCCTCGGAGCGAATCAGACCCAGATCACCGTGCAAGGCCTCGGCCGGATGCAAAAAGAACGATGATATCCCCGTTGAGTTAAATGTGGCAGCGATCTTCCTGCCGACAAGGCCCGATTTCCCCATGCCGGTGACAATCACCCGCCCCCGGCAGTTGAGAATCAGCTCCACCGCATGGGTGAAGTTCTCATCCAGCCGAGCGGCCAGCGCCGCAACCGCGGCAGCCTCCATCCGAATAACATCCCTGGCATGTTCTCTCAAATCCATCAGATCACCAGGCTTTTCGGGTCCACATCGACCGCTTCAAAATAGCATTCAAGTATTTCCCGCACCGCCCCATCGCCCCCGTTCTTGCTGGTAACATAGTTCACAACCTCTATCAGCTCGTTGTTGGCGTCCGCTACCGCAATTGACAGACCGACTTTTTTAGCCAGCTTTATATCCAGCAGTTCGTTGCCGACAAAGGCGACTTCATCATAGGCGATACCGAGTTGCTCAAGGAGCGGTTCTATCATTTCGCACTTGTCTTTGTACCCCTGCAAAACGTGTTTGACACCGAGGTCCTTCATACGGGTGTCGGTGGCGGCGGAATATCGACCGGAGACGACTGCCAGCTCCAGACCGTGGCGCATCGCCAGCACCATGAAAAAGCCGTCGGAGATATTGAATTTTTTCAACTCAAAGCCGTCCGGACCGAAATAGATACCGTCATCGGTCAGGACGCCATCAACATCCAACGCCAGTAATTTGATGTTCTTCAGTCGCTTTATGAACTGTTCCCGGGACAACTTGGGCACATGCTTCTCCTACTTTGAAGCCTCACGGATTTTCAGAACGAACTCAAGCAACTCTTCCATTTTACCAAGAGGCAACATTGCCCCGGCATCGGAAAGCGCCCCAGACGGATTCGGGTGCGTCTCGACAAACAGGCCATCGATGCCCACCGCCGCCGCCGCTTTCGCCATCGGAATTATAAACTCCGGCTGTCCGGTGGACACTTTGCCGCCGCCGCCGGGAAGCTGCAGCGAGTGAGTAGCATCAAACACGACCCGTAGACCGGTCTGTTTCATTATCAGCAACGAGCGGAAATCAACTACCAGATTCCGATAGCCGAAACTGCTGCCGCGTTCGGTCAGCATCAGTTTTTTCGAGTCGACTTTGGCGGCTATCTTCGCCATGTCTTCCGGAGCCAGAAACTGCCCCTTCTTGATATTCACCCATCGACCTGTAGCCGCCGCCTTCACCAGCAGGTCGGTCTGGCGACAGAGAAAAGCGGGGATTTGCAGAACATCCAGAACTTCTGCCGCAGCAGCAGCGTCGACCTCTATCGTCTCGTGGACATCTGTCAAAACCGGCACGGCCAGCTTTTCTTTCACGCTCTCCAGGACTTTCAGACCCGACTTTATACCCGGACCTGTAAAGGAGTCGCCGGAGAGGCGGTTGGCCTTTTTATACGAGGCTTTGAAGATGTATGGGATGTGCATCCGCTTTGCCAGTTCAGAGACTCGTTCAGCCACTTCGAGACAAAGCTGCTCGGACTCGATCACACATGGTCCGGCAATAAGAAAAAACTCCCCCTTTTCTATTCTGTCGAGTGCGTTTGCAGCCATGAGCGGAAATATAGGGTGTCAGGGTGGAAATGCCAGCGAGAAGTAACCGGTTTCTTGTCCCCGCCGTGACTCTGATTCCCAACCTCACCTGAACAACTCAACCACATAACCCGCACAGGTCCCACCCACATTGCCAAACATGTGCAGGATTACGGCAGGTATCAGGCTGCCTGTCTTTTCACGATAGTAGCCGGCCATCAGGCCCAGTATGAAGGCAAAGATTACGACATATAACACCGAATACAGACCCATGCCCAGTGACAGCAGCCCCAAGTGCATCAGGCCGAAAAACAGAGCGCTCACCAGTACCGGCAGGCTGATTCGCAACCCGAACAGAGTGAACCCGTGTTTTGTCAGTGGGGTCAGGATGCCCTGAATCAGCCCTCTGGTCAGGACCTCTTCAAAGAGGCTGGCACCAAGCCAGACAATAACCACGATCTGAACAAAAGAGAGATCAGCCACCGCTGCGTGCTCCTCAATGGCCAGCAATGGCTCCAGCAAGGTCATGAGCACACCAATAACCAGGCCGAGGATAGCAACTCTTTTGATCTGCAGATTGCCCGCAATCCTGAAACCGTAGCCGGACAGCCTGCCTTTGCTCAGAGCCAGCATTATCAGGACGCAGAACACCAGCCCTGCGACGGGACTGAGGCAGCCGACTGTCCATTGGCTGGACAGCACCGGATCAGGATGTTGCCCGAGGAACATGTTCACGGACGAGTACAGACCAAGGACCAACAGACCAAGCAGGACAGCGATGATGGTTACAGCGACTGCGTTGATCGCTTCGTTCTTGAAGATGGCCATATCGTTGTTCTCCCTTCCATTGCAACCGTCAGGAGCACAGGGCTCCTGACCTGCTTGCTTCTTGTTCCCCTCTCGCGATTTACTCCCCTGACCTGCGGAAATGCCAGCGCACCCGGTCACCATCAGAGGTGATATACCTGTCCGCCGCCACCTGAGCGATTGTGTCATTGACAGAGTAAAGCCAGTAAACACCCGGGCTGTTCTCTACCGAATCAATGGCTTTTACAAACACACCCATACCACCGCTGACGTAGTCAACATCGTGCTCCTGAAGCAGCAGGTCAAATACCGACACTGAGTCCACGCCGGTCAGCTCAATTACGAGGCTATCGTTTGCACCGGAAGCCAATCCGACATCGCCAGGCTCGCTTCCACAGCCAAACAGCAGCACGGGCAGGATCAGGGCAAAATGCAGCCTATTGGGACACAAGAAAAAAGTGTTCCTCATATACATAACTTGTATGCAAGATCAGAGGGAAAATCAAGTTAGGATTTGAACCGGACTGCTGATTAACCACTTCAAGCAGGTGAATTATGTATCTGTCTTATTTAGTTGCCAGTGATTGAGGAGCTTTCATATATTCTCGCCATATCATAGCCGGCAATCAGTTCCTGTAGATAAGATGAATTTTGGTCGGATAGTCAACCGTTCATTCGATATCTCATGGCGACATAAATCGCTGTGGATATTCGGTCTCTTCACCGGGTATTCCTCGGACTTCAACGTCAATCTGGACCTGGATCCGAATCAGTTTCTCGACTACGACCTGAGTCCTCACTTTGACAACCTCTCAGAGATGCTCGGCCCCTTTCTTGTTGCGGTAAGCATCCTTGCGCTGGTCTTTCTGGTACTGCACTGTATCGCGGTTCCGGCAGTCATCGACGGTGTGAACCGGGCCGCCCGGGGTGGCGTGTACCGGTTTGACCTCTCTTTCTCGCGAGGCATTGATTTCTTTCTGCGATACCTGGGCCTGTTCCTGTTGGGTATGGTTGTGGCCATCGGCAGCACTGTTGTATTGACTCTGATCGCCCTCACAATTGTGGGACTCATTATCGCCATCCCGGCGGCTCTTTTCGGCTTCTTCGTATTCGTATCCATATTCGCTCTTACCGAAAGAGCGCTGGTTGTCCGTGACTGCTCTATTGGAGATGCCCTGTCGGAAGGGTATTACCTGTTCCGACGGAATATGTCAGACTGCCTGATAATGCTCCTGATCCTGATCGGACTGGGAATCGCCATCGGCATCGCCCTGATCATCGCCGGGCTGATCGCCTATTGGCCTATTAACAGTTTTATCAGCGCTTTCACCGAAAGCAAGCTGGCGATACTAGTGCTGGGTATTATTCTGGGGCTGCCAGTCACTATCTTCCTGAGTGGCTTTACCGGCACTTTTTTCACTGCGCTCTATACCCTGTTCTACTTTGAACTGGTGGAACCGACCCCGGTACCTGTCACAACCGGGACAGGGGGGACGCTCGGCCCGGAAAGCACCCCGCCTCCCTTACTGTAACTTCCAGAGGCAAGTTGAGCACTCTTTTTGCCTTGCAGCCCCTGGCCGGGCCGCTTTTATTCCCCTTGTATGAAAATACCTGCGGTGCTGTCCATAACGGTTGTCATGGTGGCAACCTCCGCCCTGTCACAGACAGAGGATTATTCTGCATACACGACCGGTTCGACGTTTCCGCATGTCCTGATCAATGACCGTTCCGTCTCCCTTCAGAAGAGTCTGTTTCCGGACTACTACGAGAACCGCTCCGCCGTGCGGGATATGCGCTGGGTCCGTCAGAACGACAGCACGCTGATTGCCTTCTGGCAGGAATCCGCGATTCACACTCTTGAGCTGCTGGCGGAGCTGTCCGGGATACCTTGGGCAGAGTCCGACTTCGATATCCATCTCGTTCGCTACTATCCGTCCGTGGGGTCATCAACACCACTGATCATTCCCACAGGGGGAATCCGGCGTGGCGCACTGACGCAGGCAGCCCCGACCGGAGTCAGTATGAAACTAAACCTGATTTACCAGCTTGCTCACCGGAATCTGGCACAGGCTACACCACCGCTGGATACACTCAATCCGATCATCGCCCGCCATCCCCTGATGCAACCCGGGCCATATCGCAGGGATAACCTGGCAATGCTGCTGGCGCTGGTGACCTGCCAGCAGATAATTGGACTGGATTCGACTTACGAGGCGTATCAATCAGCGTTTTGGAAGCAACATACTCCGGGACGTCAGATTCTCCAGGATTACCTGCTGAGCGAGTGGATCCTCAGCGCTGATCGACCAATGGCCCGATGGATTGCCGAGGAACCACATACATCAAAGCTTGTCGCTATCACCCGGACGCCCCGAAGGGCAAAGCTGCCCGACCAGACCCGGAAGGAAGTTTATATTGAAGGCCTGCCGTTGAAAGGATCACTGGGTTTCTCGGTAAGAACAGACGAGTCAAACAGACTGGTAGTCGACAAGATCGACGTCTTCCGTCTGGCATATGCATGCGGCCTGCGGGAAGGTGACATCATCCGAGGGGTCAACGGGCGAAGACCACGCACACATAAGGACCTGATTGAGAAGATCATGGCCGCCATTGATGAGGGTGGAGCCACGCTGCGAATAACACGGGAGGGTCAAACCGAGTCGGTGGTCATTCAGACGCTGGAATTGCCCGCTATCGATGACTCCTCTTACTGGGACTTTTTTGAGGACTCCCTGCACCTTGACCAACCACTGCCAACGGACTCACTCCATCAGGCAGAGCCCGATTGACGGTCCTACGGGAGAGCAACTAACCGTCACATCGCAATCCGGGGATATCTGTCCATACTGCTACCAGTATCCCTCATCAAGGCCAAATTACATCTACGAAGCCGCTGAAGCGGGGACAATACAGATGAACTCCAGTTGCTGATCATAAGGATTCTTAAACTGGTGCTCGCTATCCGGCGGCACGAAAGCGAAGTCTCCAGCGCTTATCTCGTGAATTTCCTCACCCAGCCTCAGCGTACCTTTCCCACTGATGACGTAGTTGACATGCTCCCAGGCGTGCCGATGACGAGGGGTATACCCACCCGGCTCCAGTCGAAACAGGCGCAAGGTGTGGCTCTTCCAACCCTGCCCCTCTCCGATGACGTTAGCTTTGAAGGTACCGTGCGCACCCTCGACGTCTATCTTCTCCGGATGAATCTCCTGCTGGAGTATAACTGGCATAACTGTCTCCTTTCGATGGATAATATACAGCTTCGTGAGGGTGAGAGAAAAGAAAATGACCCGCTCTCGTGAGAAAACGGGTCACAATTGCAAAACCCACATTCTCTGTGGGTTGTATGTCCTATTACCAGTTACGCCGAGGGCGACGTTTGTAGGTCTTGCGGGGTGTGGACTTCCGCGTAAAATGCTTGGTTGGGGAACCATAGCGTTTGCGCGAGGTAGTTGTCCAGCCACGCGTGCCCTTGTTTGACGTGCCGGTATTGCCTCTCCAGATGGACGGATTGGCTTTCCGGATGTTCAGATCGCTGGCCTTGTAGCGCACCGAATACACGGTCCGGCCGAGCTGACGTGCAATCCAGCTGGTCTCATGGTTACGGTAGTACTTGCGCATGAAGGCGATCTCTTCACGGTTCCACTGGCTACCGCCCTTGGCAGTGCGGCGTGTCCACGTGCGACGCGGCTTCGTGCGGCGGTACACGGATCTGGTTCTTCTGACAGCCATACCCAACTCCTTGTTTGAGTCGTTCAAGATTGCGGATAGAGACAATGGCTAAGTCCCTGGCCGCCGTTAACGAAATTCATACTTTTGTAATCGACTCAATCCTAAGATACTTAATACCAACCGATTAGTTTTTTCCTGCGGATAGCCCCCCTGTGCATAGCGCTCACGTTTGTCTCTTCATACTTCAGAGTCGGCAATCTCTGCCCACAGCTTCATATACATTTCATGGCAAAACGCAACATATGGAGCTGTCCCCACATATCCGGCGTGCGCAGACATACTGTAATTCACTGCCTGCCATAACATTAAGCAATTCGATAGAACCCTGATGCCGTCAGTGTGCACTTACGTTCTTCTGTAGAATTGACACCGGCAGAGTGAAAACCCAGTGTTCGTGACTGGCGACAAATCATTACGAAGGGGGAAGCGGCTCTGAAAAAACTGCTCCCGGCAAGTCCATATTGATCGGTTTTTGCTCATTCTCTGCCTGAAACCTGCCTGATTGATGCAGGAACGACTGCTCTCTGCCGGTGAACCATGATTGATTCCCGGCAATAGTTGTTGCGCACAGTTTTGACACTGCCTAGATTGATAGTGAGCGGTCGACGGAAACACGAGAAGCATGAAACGAGAATATGTCCTAGTTGCCCTTTTTTTTACAATCGCCGCCACCTTTCTCTATCTTTCTTACCGGATAATCATTCCATTTTTTGCACCCATCTGCTGGGCGGCAGTGTTTGTCATTCTCTTTTTCCCCCTTTACGAAAAGCTCCTCACCCGGGTCAAGGTCAGGGGACTGGCGGCGCTGATCGTTTGCGTTGTCATCGTGGTCCTGATAATTGGCCCAATCACATATCTCTTTTTCGCGCTCGTCAATGAAGCAGCTGATGCGGTTGTCAAAGTGAACGCCATGTACAAGAGCGGACAACTGGACAAGCTGCTGACAATAGACCTGCCCTGGATCGACAGCATGAAAGAGAAGCTCTCTCAGTATTACGATTTATCAAAGATCGACCTGGATGAGATTGTCAAGGACGCCATAAACAAGGTCAGCGGGCTGGTGGTTAGCCAGACAACCTGGCTGATCGCCAACGGCACCAAGGCGGCCTTCTATTTCATTCTTATGGTTTTCACCATATATTATTTCTTCAAAGAAGGCGAGGCGATGGTATTCAGGCTCAAGCGGCTGACACCGCTTCCGACCGAACAGGTTAGCGTTACCTTCGCCCAGCTTCGCGATGTTATCCAGGCGACCATGTACGGTGGCGTGGTGGTGGCCTTGATCCAGGGGCTTCTGGGAGGGATTCTGTTCTTGATTGTAGGGATACACTCGCCGGTTTTCTGGGGGGCGATCATGGCCTTCCTGTCAATTATCCCCTTCGTGGGCGCCTTTATCGTTTATGTCCCGGCTGGCATAATTCTGGTCGTCGGAGGTTCGTATGTTAAAGGGGTTATCGTCATCCTCATTGGATCACTCATCATCAGCCAGGTGGACAACGTCATCCGGCCGTATCTCATTTCCGGGAAAACGGCCATGCACCCGCTTCTGCTCTTTTTCTGCATAATGGGCGGAATCGCGCTGTTTGGACTGCTGGGTATCGTGCTTGGCCCGATGATCGGTGCAATCTTCATGACGTTGCTGAAAGTGTTCGAGTTATCCCTCCATCCCGAAGCCACTGTGTCTGCCGAGGCTGAAACCGGGGCACCCCCTTAGTTCATATCCCCACCTCTACCAAACTATATCAAGTCTGACAGACCTGCCACATTTGTGCTTTACAGCCCACTTCGCTACCCGTTAATTGACCGGAAACTCACATGCGTATGAAGGAACTTCCAATGATTCAAAAGAGCACGTTTATACTTGGCACGATACTACTGACAGCTACCAGCTTATACGCTACCGGTAACCCATCGTATTGCGAAAAGGCAATCGTTGACACCTTACCATTTTATGAGGCCGGACAATACGATCCAACCATCCCAAAGCCGGGTGACTATCTCAAACATCCAATCGGTCAATGGCCGGTTCATTACTACGAACTGGTTCCATATCTGGAAAGGGTTGCCGCCGCGTCGGACAGGGTCGTGATGGAAGCCTATGCCCGAACCCATGAAGGGCGCGAGCTGCTTAATCTGTTCATCTCTTCTGAAGAGAACATCAGGAATCTTGAGCAGCTCCGCCGGTCAACAGATACCCTTGCTGATCCGGAACTGCTGACGAACATGGTAGAACTCGACCGTCTCGTCGCCGAATTGCCGGCTTTCGCGTGGCTTGGATACTGCGTTCACGGCGATGAGCTTTCCCCTGTCGACGCGGCCATCCAACTGATCTACCACCTCGCTGCCGCCAATGATGCCGCCACAACAGAAATACTAAAGAACGTTATTATCATCATTGATCCGCTCCAGAATCCGGACGGTCGTGAACGGTACCTGGCGATGCTTGAGACGTACCAGAGTCATGTACCCAATTACAACCATGACGCCATGCAGCATCAGGGTGTCTGGCCATGGGGACGCACCAATCATTACCTGTTCGACATCAACCGTGACTGGATACTTCTCACACAGCCGGAAACGCGCGGCAAAGTGGCGACGATACAGAAATGGCACCCGCAACTGGTTGTCGACGCCCATGAAATGGGTCACCGGGAATCATTTCTGTTTTCGCCTCCGATAGAGCCTATCAACTACAACACACCCCGCAACGTCCCGAAGTGGTATAATGTTTTCGGCAAAGATCAGGCCGCAACGTTCGACCAACGCGGTTGGACCTACTATGTCGGGGAGTGGCACGAGCAGTGGTACCCCGGATATGGCTCGGCCTGGCCGGCTTACTTCGGCTCTGTCGCCATTCTGTACGAGATGGCTCGTGTCGACGGCATGTTTGTCAGGCAGCCCGACAACTACCTCCTGACCTACCACGAGGCGGTCAACAAACAGTTCACCTCATCGCTGGCTAACCTCAGCACTCTCGCGACCAACCGTGAGGCAATCCTGCGCGATTACCATGAGACGCGAAAAGAGATAATCGAACAGGGCAAAAGAAGCGGCCTTACTTTTCTGTTCGCACCGGATAAGGATGAACTGAAGATGCAACGGTTCATCGAACGACTGCTTGGCCAGGGAATTGAAGTCGATCGCGCCGCCACCGATTTTACAGGGTCTAACGTACATGACATCTACGGAAAGAAGCACAACTCAAAACAATTCCCGGCGGGGACCTACCTCGTCTCAACCGCGCAGGTCAACGGCGCACTGGCCAAGGCGGTGCTGGAGTTTGACCCGCATCTGAAAAAGGATTTCCTGGAAGAAGAACGCCGTGAAATCGAAAAGCATAGTGACACAAAGATGTACGAAGTTTCCACCTGGTCACCGGCGTTGGCCTATGATCTGGAGACCTACTGGACAACATCACGCGTGAACGTAAAACTCAATAAAGTAACCCGTGTAGAGACGTCCTCGGGCAGGCTAATCAACCCGGACGCCAGGGTGGGCTTTATAATTGACATGGTCGGTGAAAAAACTTACCAGGTGCTGGGCAGACTGTTCTCCAAGGACGTTGTCATACGCGCCTCCGAGAAGGCGTTCACAGTCGAGGGCAAAGCCTATGCCGCCGGCGCCCTGTTCCTTCGCAAACGCGGTAATCCCGGCGACCTGGCCGGTATCCTTAAACAACTCGCCGAGGAGATCGGCCTGGACATCCACGGTGTCAACACAAGCCTCTCCACCGAAGGCTCGAACCTCGGCGCACCAACGTTTAAGGTATTGACCAAACCCAAAGTGGCTATTATCGCCGGTGACGGCATAAATTACACTTCATTCGGCGCCCTCTGGTTCACGGTAGACAAAGAGCTGGAGATTCCGCACTCTCTCATCAACCTGTCAAACCTCGGCCGCGTCAATCTGGACGAATACAACGTGCTCGTGCTGCCCGCAAGCTGGGGCAAGCTGGCCCCGCGTCTCGGCAATAATGGCAAGCACAAGCTTGAAGAGTGGGTCAAGGGGGGTGGCACTCTCATCTGTACCGGAAACTCCGCGGTATGGGCGGCCGATACTGCTAAAGGGATTTCGGAGGTCAGGCTGAAACGGCAAGTACTTGACAAACTAAGCCTGTACGAATCCGCACTCAAACGGGAACTGACAGCGGAGAAGCCGGAGGTCGACACGATTGCCCTGTGGTACCCTGAAAAGATACCCGAAGAAAAAACATCAGAGAAACTCTCCACACCGGATAGCAAAATGCTCAAGGAACAGGACGAATGGCAGCGCAAATTCTCCCCGACGGGAGTGATCCTGCGGGCCAATCTTGACACCGAGCACTGGCTGGCTTTCGGCATGAAAGAATCAGTGCCGGTGATGGTGAATACTCGGCACGCCTTCATGGCCAAATCACCCGTGAAAACAGTCGCCCGCTTTTCCGACAAAAACAGCTTGAGGTTGTCGGGGCTCCTGTGGCCGGAAGCGCGTGAACGCTGGGCGAACACTGCCTACCTGACGCGTGAAAGTAAAGGCTCCGGACAGGTTATTCTCCTGGCCACCGACCCGAACCCGAGGGCATATTTCTACGGCACGCGCAAGCTGTTTGTCAACGCCGTGCTCTACGGCCCCGGCATGGGCGCGGGATTCCGAGAACCATGGAACGTGCAGGAATAACTTCGGTGACCTTTATTTCCTGTGTCGTTTGACGATACAGGTGTAACAGGAATGGCAGCTATGGAAAACAAGCGCATATTAGTCACCGGTGGCGCCGGATTTCTGGGTTATCACCTGGCGCAGAACCTTCCCAGACGCGGGGCGGCGTTCACGGCGTTCAACGACATCGCCCCGTTTTTCAAGGATGAGTACCCGGAGGATGCCCTGCTGGTCAATGTTGATGTCCGTGACGCCGACGCCATG
The DNA here is from genome assembly GCA_029932795.1 of Candidatus Zixiibacteriota bacterium. GTDB lineage: Bacteria > Zixibacteria > MSB-5A5 > GN15 > FEB-12 > JAOZPL01. The sequence goes on from JAOZPL010000004.1 coordinate 17,597, forward strand.
CACAAGCTCATCCGCGACAACAAGATCGATATCATTATCCACTGCGCCGCCGCCCTGCCGCTCTGGCGGCGTCAGGAGATCATGTCCACGAATATCTCCGGCACCCGCACAACGCTTGAACAAGCCCAGAAATGCAATGTCGAAAGGGTGATCTTTATCAGCTCCACCGCCGTCTACGGTGTTCCGGATAAACATCCGCTCGTCGAGGATGACCCGCTTGAAGGCGTCGGCGCGTACGGCGAGAGCAAAATAAGTGCAGAGGCGGTGTGCGCCGAGTTCCGCGAGCAGGGAATGTGCGTGCCGGTCATTCGCCCCAAGACATTTATAGGGACGGCGCGGCTGGGCGTCTTCCAGATTCTTTATGACTGGGTGGATTCCGGCAAGCGGATACCGATTATCGGCAAAGGCAACAACCTCTATCAACTGCTCGAAGTCACCGACCTGATCGACGCTATCTGGCTGGCCGGGACAGTACCACCGGAGATAGCCAACGACGTCTTCAATGTCGGCGCGCAGCATTTTGAAAAGGTGAAGATCGATGTCGGCGCGCTGTGTGAATTCGCCGGCAGCGGCGCCCGCGTCATGCCCACCCCGGCGCCTCTGGTCAAAGGTGCGCTGGCCATATTCGAGTTCATGAAAATATCTCCGTTGTACAAGTGGGTTTATGGCACGGCGGACAAGGACTCATACGTTTCCACGCAGAAGATCGAAGAAAAACTCGGCTGGAAGGCCAACTATTCCAACGAGGACGCCCTGATCACATCACACAGGTGGTATCTCGAACACAAGGACGAATTGGCGAGCCAGAAAACCGGCATCACCCACCGCGTCGGCTGGGACCAGGGGATCTTGAAGCTGTTTAAGAGGTGGTTGTAGATTGTGGAATCGTAGGTCGGGTTCCGTAGTCCCGTCAGGGACAAGAAACCCGACACGTCTGTGATAACAAGGGATGTCGGGTTTCTCATTCAACTTCGTTTCACTCGGGACACGACCTACTTAACTAAAACCTCACTTACCAAGTTCTAACCAAGGATGTTTTTTACGACGCTCCTTGATATCAGGGTCTTTGAAAAGCTTTAGGTATCTTATGAGAATGGCTTGCTTCCGGGCGGAAAAGTCTGACTCAGATATGCCTTGTTCTAAGTAGTCAATGTAAAGTAGTAATATCTCTTCAAGCTTCCAAAGTTCAGCGCCATATGAATCTACCCACTGCTCCACTTGATCGTTAGAGAGAGAATCCATAGCTAACCATTTAAGAATCTTTGAAAGGCTGCTTTCGAACCGTCGTGAAGATTCAAGCATTTCGTCATTCATCGCCTTCAGGACATTTTCATTCCCCAGAAGGCGCAGAAAAATCCTTGGTATTGGTACACCATTTCGGTTTACATGAGCCGCATATGATTTACCTGCTATCGATTCCGTTCTCATGATGGTATCCAGTGCTATCATATCCTGTCTTGTTTGATAAATATCTTGCTGTGCATTCTCGAATAGCTCCAAAGTAGTGCTGTGCTCAGCGGATTGCGACAGGTAGAACGGCAAATACGCGCTTAGCAACGCAAGGAATATCGCGAAAAATGAGGCAGGTACGTACGCAAGAACGTCTCCATATTTTTCCCTCAGGCTGTCGAACTTCTTGAGTGATAAGATGAGCCCGATGATTAACACCGTAAATAGACCGATAATAACGACAAGTAATGTCATACTCAAATCCTCCGTAATCAGCCAAGGCGATTAAGTGCGCGGCAGACCTCCCGGTTTGCCCGTCTCCTGCTATAAACAAGGGGCAGACGAGGACGTCTGCTGCTCATAAAATCCGAAACGGTTCTTTCATTATTGTCTACGCGCTGCCACCCTCCTTCGGGGGCGTGTCCTGGGCGGA
>JAOZPL010000150.1 GCA_029932795.1 Candidatus Zixiibacteriota bacterium
CGTCGAGGTCAGGTTTCCCAGGTATTTTGGTATTGCCCTAGATGGACACGAGATCGGATTCGTCAGATAAATCACCGTCCAGAGCCTGCGGTTTGACTCCGGTCGCACTGTGGATTTTGTCAGCTGCCGTTGCAAGCCGTGATTTGTCTCGCGAGTTTATCGTTACTTCAACACCCTCGGCAGCAAGAGCCATCGCGGCGGCAGCGCCAAGACCTGCCGAAGCACCGGTCACAAGCGCCCGTTTACCTTTCAAATCCAAGTCCATTATCTTTTCACTCCAGCCAGTTCGTCCGGCAGGACGGCGGCTGTTTTGCACCCTCTCTCAAAGTCGCGGACGCGAAAACGCTCGTTGGGCGAGTGAATATTGTCGTCCGGCTGCCCGAATCCGATCAGAAGCGTGTCAAGTCCAAGAATCTCTTTGAAGTCAACAGCTATTGGTATAGAGCCTCCTTCTTTCATAAACACCGGCATCTTGCCAAATCCCGATCTGACCGCGCGGCCGGCAGCCTCCAACCAGGGACCATCAGTAGGAATGACAACAGCCTTCGCCCCACCATGCTTATCAACTTTCACACGCACTGACCTGGGGGCAATCTTCTTGAGGTACTTCTCGATCCTGTTACAGATATCCATCGGTTCCATATCAGGCACCAGCCGCATTGTAATCTTACAGGAGGCCATCGACGGAATGATGGTTTTACCGCCTTCGCCCTGGTAACCGCCGGTAATGCCGTTGACATCCAGCGTCGGCCGGCACCAGGCTCGTTCAAACGTGCTGTAGCCTTTCTCCCCCTGCAAAGCCGGAACGCCAAGCAATTTCTTGTAGGCTGCCTCACTATACGGCAGTTTGCGGAACTGCGCCCGCTCCCACCTAGTTACCGGCTTAACACACTTGTAAAATCCAGGAATAGTGATCCGGCCATTCTTGTCGTGTAACTGTCCAACCATCCAGCAGAGGACATTGACCGGATTGGCGATGGCACCACCGAAACCACCGGAGTGGACGTCGCGGTTCGGCCCATACACAAACACCTCCACGGAGGCGATTCCACGGAGACCGAAAGTGACCGCCGGGAGATCCTTGCCAAACTGCGAAGTATCTGACACAACCACGACCTCCGCCTTGAGCATCTTCTTGTTTTTCCTGATAAAGGCAGGGAGATTACCCGCCGCGGTTTCCTCTTCCCCCTCGATAAGCAACTTGGCGTTGATCGGCAACGTACCGTTAGCCTTGATGACAGCTTCAAGTCCCTTTATCTGGGCGAAAGTCTGCCCCTTGTCGTCACAGGCACCGCGGGCGTAGATGTAACCGCCGCGGATCTGGGGTTTGAACGGTGGTGATTTCCACAAGCCAAGCGGTTCCGGAGGCTGGACATCATAGTGGCCGTAGTACAGGATTGTCGGCGCTGCCTTGTCCGCCATGTACTCGGCATAAACAACCGGGTGACCACCGGTCGGATAGGTCCGCGCCTTGAACCCGATTGTTGCCAGATGCTTTTTCAGCCAGTCGGCGCAAGCTGTCACGTCCCCTTTGTGTTCCGACTTGGCTGATACAGACGGAAAGCTCAGGAAGCGGAACAGATCATCCATACGCTTCTTTTCAGTTTTTCTGAGATACTCAAACGGTGTCATACTTCTTGTCTCCCGAACACAAACTCATGAATTATCACGAAATATAGGCACTCCTTCCATAGGTGTAAAGACTGCAGGGAAAGAAAATCAAGATGGAAACAGGTCACTGTATTTTTACTGTATCAGAGATGATTCAGAAATCTTTGCGCTTGAGTACCCAAACGGCCACAAACACAAGAACCGCCGAGGTGAGAAGTGAACTCCACAGCGGCATCCAGTCGCTTACCTCTCGCCCCGACGCCAGGGCAATGAACAGATCGGAGATGGCTGAGGTTTTCGGCACCACGTAGTAAGTGAAATCCAGGGCATAGTCAACAATTCTTGAATCAAGGAAAGCTTTGATCACTTCGCGGGCGGCCAGGACCTTCTGGGCCGCCCAGAGGATAAAAGCAGCCATTATGGCCATGACGGGTGATCCGGACATAACACCAAAGCAGCAGGTAATTGAAAGCCAAACGAAAAACGATACCAGAGACATGAGCAGAAGATATATGAGAGACAGGTTAAAAACACCGTGAACCACCCCGATGGCCAGATAAATCACCAGACCTGAAGCCACAACCGCCCCGCCATAAACAAGGAAGATACCCAGTAACTTGTTCAGCAGGAGGGATGCACGCGACAGCGGTTTGGAGAGGTAGAAATCAACACGTCCCCTCTCAAGCATTCTGGGAAACAGCCCGACGCTGGCCAGTACGGCCAGAAAGACAATAAAAGAAACAAACGAGTTGTATGCCCTTAGGATTGGATTTCCAAACGCTTCGCTTATGTCACCCAGATTCATGGTGCCGGACGATTCAATCGTAACGTGGGTCTCAATGCTTCTGGTGACGAACACAATAAAGATGCCAAACAGGATGGCAGCCACGAAGATCCAGAGAGCTTTGCGGTCCATAAACTCGACCAGACAATCGCGGGCAATTCCCTTCATGCCGGTTTCTCCTCCGCACCGGTTAACGTTTCGAAGAAGGACTGCTCCAGAGTAATCTTTACCGGCGTTACCGAACGAATCATAACCCGTTTCATGCGCAACTGATCTATGATCTGATTGATGTATTCTTCCTTTATCAGCTCGACTGTCATTCCCTTGGTAGTGATGGAGATCCGGCGGCCGATCTTCTCCGGAATGTCTATCCGTTCGTTGCCAATGGCCGCTTCGATCTCATACCGCAGCGACCGTCTGGTGAACTCATCCACAGTGCCAATCCGCTTTACCTTACCCTTTGACAGTATTGCGACCCGGTCAGCAAGTGATTCGACCTCCGATAACAGGTGCGAATTGAGGAAAACCGTCTTGCCTTCTTCTCTTACCCGCTTGAGGACCTCTTTGATTTCCACCTTGCCAATCGGATCGACACCATCGGTGGGCTCGTCCAGAAGCAGCAGGTCAGGTTCGGCCATGAGCGCCTGAGCCAAGCCAATCCGCTGTGACATACCCTTGGAATACTTGCGAAGCCTGGTGCCGGCCCATTTCTCCATACCGACCAGCTGTAGAAGGGAGTCTGCTCGTTCATGGATTCTTCCCGGACGTATTTTGTGCAACCGACCGGCGAATTCCAGCAGCCCCAGACCCGTAAGATGAGAAGGAAAACGATGGTTCTCAGGAAGGAATCCCACCCTGCTCCGCGAGAGCGGGTCCTGCGGCGGCAAGCCGGCTACCAGGGCGGTACCGGAAGTTATTTGTGTAATGCCCAGAAGCGCTTTCACGAAAGTTGTTTTACCAGCACCATTAGGTCCCAGCAGGCCAAATATCTCCCCCTGCTCAACTTCCAGAGTAACGCCGTCAAGGGCAACTACGTTTCCTTTTCTCAGGCGAGTCTGGTATATCTTGGTAAGGTCGTGGACCTCTATTACCTTCATTGGCGACCCATTTTATGCTGTAACTGCTTATTGCACTCCAAATTAGGCGAGACTGAAGGTAAAGACAAGCTAAAAAAACCGGCCAAAGACCTTGGCGAAACGGAAGGTAATGAATATATTTTATAGTGCTGGAACATTCCAGCATGTTTCGTCATATAACGAGTAAAATGAAACGCCTGTTGGTCTGTTTGATGCTTTTTTTTCTATACGGTGGATATACGCAAGCCCAGTCAAAGCTGGTAATTGACAGCACAAACTTCGATTTCGGAATGGTAGTAGAACACTCAACAGTGATACACCGATTCTTGCTTAAGTCAACTGGTGCCGATACGCTGGTTATCCAGGACATTAAAGTACCCTGTGGCTGCACTGTCGCTCCTCTGGAGGTCGACCGGATTGCTCCCGGAGAGAGCACCTCGGTTTCCTTTTACTGGAACATACGCTGCTGCCAGGGAGCTATTCAACAGACCCCTTACATCTTCACCAACGCCAGCGTGTATCCATACCAACTCCTGTTGACCGCCGAGTGTTCGGCTAATAGTGAATTGAGGGGAGCATTGGTATCGATCTCACCGCCCTCCATTGTTTTCCGGGAGACAATCACATCCGGTTCAACCCAGGTAAGCTTCCTGATCGAAAATCTTACCGACGAGGATCTGTCGGTGGCACTGATCTCAACATCACTGAACCCGTTCGAGTTTACACTACCGGATTCTCTCCGGGCCGGCTCGACCGCACAAGGCTTCATTACAATGACGACTGAATCGTGGTCGGACGAACTCATGACCTCGGCGACGCTGGAGTTCCACAGTGAGACAGATATCCGTGAGCGGCTCACCCTGGCTATCGCAGTCGGCAGCTCAAGGGTCAATTCCAGAATGACGACAATTGAACAATAACATAGCATTGTTGCTGAACATCAGGAGAATTGGCAGACCCATGAAAAAAACAATCTTAACACTTGGTCTCGTTCTCGGGTTGATAATGCTGATCGTGCCAGTATATGGAGCCCCAAGGCTGACCATCCCAGAAGCCGAATTCAATTTCGGGTACGTACCTCAGAACGCAAAGATTTCGCATGTGTTCTGGCTGAAATCGACCGGCGATGATTCACTGAGGATTCTGTCAGTCAAGCCTGGCTGAGGTTGCGCCAAGGCTCCTTTGGAGAAAAAGGAGCTTGCTGTCGGCGACAGCACACGGCTGGAAGTTATCTTCAGCACTCGGCGATACAACAACCGGGTGATCAAACGTCCGAGGATCGAAACAAATGAAGGGCCTCCAAACAAGCATGTACAGATCACCTCGCAGGTTGTAAGGCGACCGGACTCCACCTACCCGGTCATAATCAAACCATATAAACTTGATATTTCCCAGTTCGGTGAGAAAGTCAGGGACGAAATAAAGTTCAACATCACCAACGTCTCCGATTCTAACCTGAACCTCACCCTTATCGATATGCCGGAAGGGCTGTTTGAACTGAAACTGCCCAAGACAATCGAGGCCGGCAAAACGGCGCAGGGTGTTCTCAAACTACACCAAGAGAGCATTGAGATGTCATTTGAGAAGTCGATAACGATTGAGTTGGACGATGAGCAGGCATCCCGGTTCACGATTCCGGTAAAGAGGACAAGACGAACCGTGGGCAAAACCACGGCGCAGAAGTCAGGACACTGACGATCGACCGGTAAGAAAGCAGACATGACCCATATATAAAAAAAGCCGTCCGAAGGACGGTTTTTTTTGTTTGGGCGGAACAACTGTTCAGTACATGTCATACTGTCCCCAGCGAAGTCGCTCATCCCATTCCTTGTTGAAACGCTCCCCCTCAACATTCGAGTGCACAAGAGTATAATCGTTATAACCCTGCTTATCCTCAAAGACGAACACGACCCCCTCCTTCAAGGAGCGATAGAACCAAATAATGTAAGGGTTGCCAATAATCGGCGCCGAGATGTCCACGTGATCCGTCACGGTCGCCGGAACAACCGTCCGCCCAGCGTTCGCCATGTTCGTTGCGAGTGCACGCCGAGGAGGCGTTAGCGGCTCATACTTCGTCGTCCCGCGTCGGGTGACCGCAAGAGCGGCATCGACGT
>JAOZPL010000151.1 GCA_029932795.1 Candidatus Zixiibacteriota bacterium
GCTGTCCCTGGGTAGTTTCCTAGCCCCCTCTACCCAACCAGAGTAGCGCCCTCTTATTATATGCCGTTTATTGCCACCCTTGCGGATTTTGATGATAAAAAAAGCCGCCGGAACATTTCGGCGGCTTTTCGATCAACCAGTTTGATCACGCCTTTTCAATACAGTCTACCGGACAGACATCCACACAGTGGGGACCTTCCTCCGTGTCTTCGCACTCATTGCATGTATCCGGATTGATGACGTATATGTCTCCCTCCTCAATAGACTCCGTGGGGCATTCAGGCAGGCAAAGCCCACATGCGGTGCATTCATCGGTTATCTTCATTGCCATGACTAGAACCTCCTGGTTACGAATTCCATCTGTTCAGTACTCAAGATTTACCGGCCAATATATACAAAGACCCTGAGACCGGACAAGTGAAAAATTGGGGTAACTTTTATACGTAAACCATTAGAGGATAGAGGAATACGTATAAGGGGTGCAGAAATCGACAAGCTCACCAGCCTGCCTGACAGAAACCAGGCCGAAAAAGACCCTTGGATATCGCACTCTGATAAGATGCTTTTGCAGCATTTTCATGTTCACCGGAATTTCCACACTTCTTAGATTCCAGCCATAAGAAACGCCGCTCCTGCTTATTGCAGGGGCGGCGAGTCATATCATCACTACTACCGGCTACACGCGGTATCCGGCGAAGGAAGCATCAAAGGCAAGGCGCCGGTGGTATAAAGCTGATGAACAAATAGTCGATCAGCGCTGTCAGGTCACCAATGTCAACAACGCCATCAATTGAGCCATCGCAGTTAGCCTCTTCCATACATGCCGGCGGTGTAAATGGCGGTATAAACAGGTAGCTGATCAACTCGGTCAGGTCACCGATGTCGATCAAGTGCTCAGGATCATTATCGACATTACCTGTCAGTCCAATACAGCAATCGCCGGTGATCACAAATGACAGGTTCAGTGACGAATCAAAGTGTGGTGGTTCTCGCATTTCATTCCAGTCGGGAGGATCCAGTGTCCAGACTCCATCGTCGTTCCAGCGATCCAGCGTGGATTTCCAGCCCCAGAGGAAAGGTTCAGGCTCCAGAAGAATAGCACTGATACCCAGCCAGTAAACGGTCCCGGAATCCTGCCAGAACCAGTCAGCCGAGTCGAGGTAGACGTTATACTGGAAGTATTCACCATGATCGCCCGGATTGACGTAGCCTGTGCTGGGATCGTACCAGCCTTCCAATACCGGCGTGGGGATGGAAAGCGCCTCGAAACCATCTCCTGACCATTCCCACAACTGGCTGCCCGGCATACTGTATCCAGAAGGGCTCTCATCAGCGGGGATGTCAGCGTAAAGCCGTAAGATAAAACCAACCAGCGGGCAAGTCATGCCGTTCATCCATGAACCCCAGAAGTGGATATCTTTGATGTATCCATCTTCTGAGCACATGAAATCGTCAGCCAACGTGAGTGGGAATGTCCCGTTAACATCCCATCCAGCCTCATTCGGCAGTTGCGGGAAGTGCATTTTGTGATCCCAGGGCTCCGGTTCTTCCTCGAATCGCGGCACATGGACACGGTAGCCGTATCCGTCAGACTGGAGGTTGTGATTCCAGGAGGAGTCAACAATCCCGGAGAATGGGTCGCTGGTTCCACTGTTAGTCGTAGTCCAGTGGTTCCAAACGGCTGCGCTGGAGTTGTCGAACTGGAAGCGGAATGTGCCGGAAACAAGAGGATTGGCACAGCCCGGATCATACCAGGAAACCCACCAGTCACTACCGACTTTGTGTAGCGTATGAGTCCAGCCGGCAGGCTCAACCCAGTTGCTGTAATGGGCCAGGATGCTGTCATATACTCTAACATGGAAGTCACACCGCCCAAGACCGTCACCGGGCGTGACGTCATACCAGTAGGTGGGTGGATGGTTCGGGTTGGCACCACTCTGCGGCTCACACTTCACCGTGTCTTTCACGGCAGGTTCACAGACGAGGATTTGAACATTGTCTGCTCGGCCTTCAAAATCCCAACCGGCGCCTCCGACCCTGATCTTGTCAATTGTAATCGGATTGTCAAGCTCCGCCATCAGATCAAAGGAGTTCGGTACCCAGACGTTGGGGGCAATCTGCTGGCCGGTTACCACTCCGTTGCCTGAGACAGACTTGTGATCCGGGTTCGGCCCGGTCGTTCCGTCTATCCATTCATACCAACCCCATTGCCAGTACCTTGAGGCCCAGCTTGCATCCGTATAGTAAACCACGATAGTGACAGGATATTCAAAGTCCGTGGGTGTAAAGCCTGATCCGCCAAGGGTGTGCGAAATGACCTTGACGTCAATAGTCAGCGTAACGCAGGAACAGGCCGAGATATCATAGTCCAGTGTCTGATCGCAGGCAGTCCAGTCACCGCTGTGGTTGCCGTCGTTTTCCGTTCTCAGCCAGTTAAGCGCCGAAGAACCGGGCAGGTTAGGACCGTTATCCGCCACCTGACTGATGGTTGAGGTCTCACCCAAGCTGCCCGAGAATGTTTCGTACTTGACCCAGCCGTTCGGAATCGCATCCCCGGTACCATCAGGAGTGAAGCCACCTTCGAAATCGCCGTTGGTGACTATGTTTATATCGGAATCGCAGGTATCGCAGGCGTCGCCCAGACCATCATTATCAGCATCCTCCTGGCCGGGATTATGAGTGTTGATGCAGTTGTCACACACGTCACCTACCCCGTCGGAATCGGCATCCTCCTGCTGCGGGTTGTAGATATTCGGGCAGTTGTCATGGCCATCCGGGACTCCATCGTTATCACGGTCAGAAACGGTGATATAGTTCGTAATAATATCCGTATCCCAGCCTTCCACGTGATAAACAGTAACGGTGCCTGAATCCGGTCCGTCGATTGCCATCAAATCAATCCAGTCACAGGAATCAAGGAAGCCATTGCCATTGTCGGACCAGTCAACACAGACATACCGTATTGAGAAAACGGGCCAGACCTGGTGCCAGTAGGTGCGGATCGGGTCTGTAATGTTCTCAACCAACTGATCGCCGCACATAAAGTCCATGTAAATCGTATCCTGCTCCAGACTGAGCGTGATCGTGCCCGTGACCTCTTCAACGTGCTTCCAGATGACGGAGTCATCCATATTGATACTCACGAATCTTAGAGTATCGCAGAAACTGAGCGTACCGTCTCCGTTGTCGTACCACTTGTCCAGTCGCCACCTGTCACAGTAATTCGGATAGAGTTCGTGCCACAACGTCCCGGTGGGATCGCCATGAGCGGGTCGATAACCGCTCGTATCGAAGTTGTGGTCGTACTCATCACCCGGAGTCGGCAGCGGCGTGGTTATGATGTCGGTCTCAATCGCAATCACGTGATACATCACTGGATCGACATTCGGATTGTCGATATAGATATAATCACAGGAATCCAGGTAACCGTTGCCGTTGTCAGTCCAGCTAATGATCTGCCAGATCGTGCAGAAGTTGGGATAGACCTCATGCCAGTTAGAACCAACGGGATCGTTGATGGGATCGACCATCGGATTGGCCGGATTAATTAAATCCAGATACATGGTATCGATGGGTTCGTCGGTCGTCACCAACGTTATTGTCGGTGTCACCTGCTCGATATGTTCCCAGATCTTCCGACCAGTCTCCGAATGGGTGAAATCAACCGTGTCACAGTAACTCAGGATACCGTCGCCGTTGTCTGTCCAACTAGTCAGTATCCAATCCACACAGTAGTTCGGCCACAGTTCATGCCAGCTGCTTCCAATGGGATCACCATCAGCCGGATTGTAACCGTCGATGTTGTGTTTCACTTTGCCGGGTGTCGGTTCAACCTCCGGGCAGATCACCATGGCGAATTCAATAATCGTGTGAATTGGGCCACCCCCGGGCGGGGACGGAATCCAATCCGGGTCGTAGCCGTTCTGTCCGGCAAAATTCACTACATTAAAGGCATTGACCGGGTAGTTGAGCAGCTCCAGATGCCAGGGGTCCATAACTGTCAGGCTGCAGAGCTTGGGAATGACATAGTACTTGTCGTGATGCATTGTACCGTGGGGGCCGGAGACAAACTGTGCATCATTGTGGATATTAGCGGCGTGCCCCACAGGTTCATTATTGTCGAAGAACGGGTCTGAGAGGCACAAAGCTGAATCGGCAGGATCAGTACAGGTACCGGCAACAGTTACATAGTGGCCACCGCGCCGCTCGCAGTAATCTCCTCCTACCTCCTCGTAGAAACCGAGAAGCAAAATAACATCCTGACATAACAGAACCTGCTCGTGGATGTATTCAAAACCCATTTCGGGATCAATCGGGACAACCTGGATGCTGTACCTGCCTCCAAGTCCAGCCGAGTCAAGCCAGTTTAGGGCACCTTGTTCAAGATCCCACACAAGCGTGCCGGTCTTACCGGGTGGGTTGGTGTTGCAGTACAGAGCCAGTGAATCGATAAACGGGATGACGTTGTTGGGATCGTGATCATCCTTGATGGCCGCCTGGTAGTTCTGCACCAGCGGATAATTGTCCTCAATAGAGGGTGGCGGGTTATTGCTGGTTTCGAACTTAGAGTCAAACCACCAGAAGCAATTCCCCAGGGCTACCGGTCCACAGTGTGACCAATTGCCTGTACTGTCTTTCCACTGGTTCTGCTTCTGGTCGAAATCCGGCATGCCGGCTGGTGCATAGTCTACATAAGCAGGCTTGTAATAGTCACATGTGTCCAGTTCCGCCATCGGACACTCGCAGGTATCGCAGTTGATGATTAACAGATATGGTCCTACCGTACTCAGTGAGGAAGCGATCTTAATGTACAAGGTCGTACCCGGCAGATAGCAGTTTCCGGAAACCAGACAATCATACTGGGAATCCTCACCAACCGCGTCGGGGAACGCCCCGTTATAGTCGTCGTTATAGAACAACTGAGTCACACAATCACTGGCGTAGATAGTCAGGTTCGGATTCAAGCCCCCACCAAAAGCATACTGGTTGGGGGTGTCGTCAGCCATAACCCGCACATGCAGGCAGTAACAGGTGTCAGTTGGTAGATTAACCACCCACCAATCCTGATCAGTTTCAGGGTCTATCACACCACAATATGCCATTTCACATGCGGCGTATTCGGCAGTCGTACACGTGTCGTTGGGTTCAAGCTCATGACCGCCTCCGGATTTGCCCGGCGGAGGGTTATCGTCGCAATCCCAAGGCTGTTGTGTCACGGGAACCACTGCACAGAATTCTGAAGTGTTGTTGTTAGTATCGATCGCTGTCGCTGTAACAGAATCCCCCACAGAAAGCGACGTAACCGCGAGGTTCCAGGTTCCGGCCGGGGCATTTGCTGCACCAAGGTAAGTCTTGCCTTCCCCGTATCCGGTTGGGTCAAGGGCAGCCTTGAAAACTTCCACCCAAGCACCGTTGTTGGCAGTCCCATATATAGTAGTTGTACCTGCCGAATAAACCGCACTGTCAATAACGGGGAAGTTCATCTCCTGGTTTGCGAGACTGTCCGGATCACCTGGGTCATTCAATGTTACACCGTCATTCTGTAAATCGATTCCCAGACTGT
>JAOZPL010000152.1:0-2920 GCA_029932795.1 Candidatus Zixiibacteriota bacterium
GGCAGTCACCGTTGTACCTGACGGCGACATCGAAGTCAAAGCGGTCATAGATGGAATAGGGGTCATCCTTTCTGAGGTCATATTTGACGCCGGATGCTCTCAGGGACGGCCCGGAGACACCATAGGCAATAGCTACATCGGGCGGCAGATAACCGACACCTTTGTTGCGAACGAGCCAAATCGGGTTCTCGTTCAGTAAACCCTCGTAGTCATTGAGTTTCTCTCTTATTGTCTCAATGGCCTTCCGACACAGAGGAACGAAATCTTTGGGAATATCCCTGGAAACGCCACCGACGCGAATATAGTTGTAGGTCAGCCGCTGTCCGCAGGTCATCTCAAACAGATCCATTATCATTTCCCGTTCACGGAGACCATACAGGAACGGCGTCAGGGCTCCGAGGTCCATTGCCGTCACACCATAAAAGATCAGATGTGAGGCGATCCGGTTCAGCTCCAGCATGATAACTCGGAGGTACTCAGCTCTTTCGGGAACCTCTATCTGTGCCAGCTTCTCAGCCGCCAGAGAGAAAACCTGATTGCAGGACATGGAGGTCACATACTCGAATCGGTCGATAATCGGGATGCACTGGGCGTAGGTCCTGTTTTCGCAGACTTTTTCTATTGCACGATGAAGGTAACCGATAACGGGTACGATCTTGACGACTTTTTCGCCGTCCATCGTAATCATCAGCCGACAGACTCCATGAGTTGAGGGGTGCTGTGGCCCCATATTGACGATGAATTCTTCTGTCCTCAACTCACTCATTCCTAAAGTTCCGGCATCCGAATGAAGTCCGGGGCATCCCAGTCCTTGCGCATAGGGAAACCCTGATCCCAGTCATCAGGCAGTAAGAAACGCGTCAGGTTACCGTGATTCTTCACATTTATGCCGAAAAGCTCCCAGATCTCACGCTCATACCAATTGCTCGCCGGCCAGATATCCTGTACCGACTCGATCTCAGCCCCCTCACGAGGGAGAATGATCTTGAAATCAAGGCGCAATCTGTTGATCGTGGAAGCTATCGAATAGACTGCTTCGAAATGTTCACGGGTATCGACACCCCCGAGATTGCAGAAGAAGTCAAACCTTAGATTCTCATCATCACGTAAAGATTTAGCCACCTCAACAAGCTGGGAGGCTTTCACTTCGTACATCGGCTCCACGCGACCGGTATCAAGGAGGGTCATTCGGCCTTCATACCGGCGAGCGACGTAATCCTTCAGTTCATCCTGCGTCATGCTACTTTTCCTGCCAGTCGAGGAGCTTTTGCCGCTTGATCTTCTCCTGCAGGGTCAGGCAACCTTCCAGAAGCGATTCCGGTCGCGGTGGACAACCGGGGATATACACATCCACCGGCACGATATGATCTATCCCTTTCTCCACTGCGTAACTATCGTAATAGAAAGGGCCGCCGTTGATGGTACACCCCCCCATGGCTATAACGTAGCGCGGCTCGGCCATTTGATCGTACAGCCGCCTCAGTCGCGGCCCCATCTTCTTGGTAATGGTGCCGGCACAGAGAATCAGGTCGGACTGGCGCGGGGTAGCCCGGAAGATCATCCCCAGGCGGTCAAAGTCGTAACGGGAGGCGCCGGTGCACATCAACTCAATCGCACAACAGGCAGTCCCAAAGAGCAAATACCACAGAGAGCAGGCCTGGCTGTAATGGAGCACCTTTTCAAGCGTGGTGGTCGCAATACCACCTCCGGGAATCTTTTCTGCGTACACCGGGAACTTCTTAATCAGACCCACTTAAGCACCCCTTTCTTCCAGGCATAATAGAGCCCATAGAAGAGAATCATGATAAAGATGACCATTTCCACCAGGGCATACAGCCCTAGCTTGTTGAACGCCACCGCCCAGGGGAAAAGAAACACCACCTCGACATCAAAGATCACGAAAATCAGGGCAAAGATGTAGAAACGGTTATTGAACCTTATCCACGAGGTCCCGATGGTTTCCTCGGCACACTCATAATTGATACTCTTAGCCGGGTACGGATTTGCCGGCCTGATGAGCCGAGCAAAGAAAAAAGCGAACAGAACCATCCCGGCTCCTGCAAGCACAAAGATCAATATGGCTAAATACTCTGACATGCTGTCTCTGCTATCCGCCGGGCTAGTTTGACTATGTGACTGATTTCACAAGTTTTGAAGGCGCAAGAAACTCTCTTTTGTGCCATTGTCAAGCGTTTTTTCGTTTTTTCGTAGCCAACTCCTTTAGATGCAATCAATAAGGTGGGGTAATGACTTAGAATGCACTTCGCAGGCATGCCAGGTGAAAAACAGACCGAGTACGTATGTATCACTGTACTTGGAGTGTGATCTTAACTGTGACCAACAACCCCAGTGCAGATTCAGTTTCCGGACGTGTTATCGATGTTGTTCTCGGTCCCATCCTCAGATTCCTGGATCAGGATCAGCAGGTAAAAGGAACACAGCGTGGTTCCGGCAGGAATCTACTTTTTCTCGATCTTGGCCAGTGCTGAGGTTGTCTTAATGACCACATCAGGGTTGATTGAAATTGAGTCTATCCCCTGTTTGACAAGGAATTCGGCAAAATCAGGAAAATCTGATGGTGCCTGGCCACAGATACCAATCTTGCGTTTGTGTTTCTTGGCAACCTGGATTACGTCGGCAATCATGCATTTCACCGCCTCGTTATTCTCGTCCCCTACATGCGCCACCAGGCCGGAATCCCGATCCAGCCCGAGGGTCAGTTGAGTCAGATCATTTGAGCCGATGGAGAATCCGTCAAAGATTTTCGCAAACTGATCCGAGAGAATCACATTGGCGGGGATTTCACACATCATGTATACCTCGAGCCCGTTCATGTGCGGCTTCAACCCATTCTCGATTAAAGCCTTAATCACTTTTTCCCCTTCCTCGATAGTTCGGCAGACCGGCACCATCAACTTGA
>JAOZPL010000152.1:2930-5552 GCA_029932795.1 Candidatus Zixiibacteriota bacterium
CGCCCCATCTCGTCACGCACCCTCTTGAGCGCTCTGCACTCGAGATCAAAGGCAGGACGGTATGACGGGTCGGAGTACCGGGAAGCACCCCGCCAGCCCAGCATCGGATTACGCTCATGAGGTTCAAACTCCCGCCCTCCGATCAGTTGAGCGTACTCATTGGAACGAAAATCGGCCAGCCGGACAATAACTTCTTTGGGGTAAAAAGCTGCTGCGATAGTCGCAATTCCAAATGCAAGCTTATCCACGTAGTACTGTTTCTTGTCCCTGTACCCTACTGTGAGCGCTTCAATCTGCTTCTTTGCCACTTTGTCTTTGAGCTTCGGATATTTGATCAGCGCGATCGGATGAATCTTGATATATGAGTTAATGATGAATTCTTGGCGGGCCAGACCCACTCCATCATTCGGAATCTGTGACGTCTGGAGCGCAAGTTCCGGCGTCCCGAAAATCATCTTGATTTGCGTTTTTTTCGGGCGTTTGATTGAGTTGATACTGGTCCGCTGCACACGGAAAGGAAGCCGACCGGCGTAGACCCGACCTCTATCGCCCTCGGCACAACAGACCGTAACTGCTCGGCCCGGGGGAATCTTTTCCACCGCCCCTTTGGCACCGACCACCGCAGGAATACCGAGCTCTCGGCTGACGATAGCTGCATGTGATGTCCGGCCCCCTTCGTCGGTGACAATTGCTGAAGCCACTTTCATAAGCGGTTCCCAATCCGGATCGGTCATACGGGTTACCAGCACGTCGCCCTTTTGGAACTTCACAGCCTGATGCATGTCCTTAATAACATTGGCCCGGCCCACACTTATCCTGGCACCGGCCGGCGACCCGGAAACAAGCGCTTTCCCCTTTTTTAGCAGCGTATAATGCTCCAGGACGTTAGCCTTACGGCGCGAGACAACTGTTTCCGGTCGGGCCTGCAGAATAAAGAGTTCCCCGGTCAATCCATCTTTTGCCCACTCGATATCCATCGGGCGGCGACGTTTCGTTCCGTTCGAATAATGATCCTCGATGATTATTCCCCACCGGGCAAGCTGCAAAGCCTCATCGTCACTGATTGAGAACCTCATCCGGTCTCTTTCCGATACGGTGACATTTCGGGTAGACTGTCGGCCAGTCGCATAAACAGTCTTGAGCCGCTTGGTGCCGAGAGACCTGGAGATAATGGGACGGAATCCATTAGTCAGGGTTGGCTTATGAACGTAAAACTCGTCCGGACTCACACTCCCCTGGACAATGCTCTCACCGAGCCCGTAGGCAGCATTTATAAGGATGAAATCCTGGTGGCCTGATTCGGTATCGATGGTAAACATAACTCCAGATGCGGCTTTGTCTGACCTTACCATTTTTTGGACTGCAATAGAAAGACCTACGGAAAAATGATCATATCGCTTGCCCTGGCGGTAGGAAATCGCTCGGTCGGTAAACAGCGAAGCAAAGCATTGTTTACACGCTCGCAGTAACGCCGTAGTACCGCGGATGTTCAGAAACGTATCGTGCTGACCGGCAAAGGAAGCATCAGGGAGGTCTTCCGCTGTCCCCGACGAACGAATCGCCACGTCGACGTTTTTACCGTATTGGCGCTCGAGCTGGTGGTAGTTGCTAATGATTGCTCGCTCGAGATCAGACGGAAATGCTGCTTTGAGAATGAGTTGCCGAACCTTACTGCCGCGCTTCTGGAGGTCCCGAATATCGCTGACATTGAGTTCAGATAGAATTCGTCTTATTTCCGTACCGATGCCGGCAGCTTCAATGAAATACAAGTAGGCATCGGCGGTAATAGCGAAGCCGTCAGGAACCCTAATCCCCTGATGCGCAAGTTTCCGATACATCTCGCCCAGTGATGCGTTCTTACCACCGACAAGCGGCACATCCCTCATCCCCAGTTCATTGAACCAGAGAACAAGTGTGTTCATTCTTATTCCTCTGTTATTGGCATCAAATTGAGAATTGACGATTGTTAATCAAATTACAGCCCCCAAAGATCATGCGTCGATATAAAAGTATATAGTACTGATCGGCTGTTGGGGCGCTCGACTTGAGCCGACTAGCAGTCATAAATCAAGAAAACCAGCACTCCTTTTTGGGGTTCTGCCGACCCTCAGATGAACGTCTGCATATCATGGTAAGGGCCCTCATCAATCCGGCCTGTAGCCAGCTGATCACACGACAGAAACCAGTGAGCTACAAAACAGCTAGAGCTTCTATTTCCACCTTCACATCCTTCGGCAGGCGGCTCACTTCGACAGTCACCCGTGCGGGTGGATCTGACTTAAAGAAGGATGCATAGGTTTCATTGACGGAGCCAAAGTCATTCATATCCGCCAGGTATATTGTCGTTTTGACAATGCCGGCGAAATCGGTCCCCGCAACCGCCAGAATCGCTGCAAGGTTCTCCATTACTCTCCGGCATTGTTCACTGGCGGTCTCCCCAACTATCTCTCCGGTCTGCGGATCAAGTGGAATCTGGCCGGAACAGAACAGCATCGTTCCGGCCTTGACCTTCACCGCTTGCGAGTACGGGCCGATTGCTGCTGGAGCATTAACCGTTTTGATAATCTCCTTCATAATATTTAAGTTCAATCAAGTTTATTCAAATATGCAATAAGTTAGGAT
>JAOZPL010000005.1:0-18633 GCA_029932795.1 Candidatus Zixiibacteriota bacterium
AACTGTCCAGTTCGTCCGGTGTATGGGCAATCCCATGTCTCTGCGCCGGGCTGACCGGCATGTCAAACATAAGCTCGGCCAGCTCCAGCGTACCGGGCAGGAGTGAACCTCCTCCAGATAGTATCAGACCGGAAGTAAACTTATCCGTCCGGTACTCTCTCTTGATCTCCCGACTCACCAGGGAAAATATCTCTTCCAAACGCGGTTCAATAATCGAGGCCAGCACATGGCGCGAGATTTCCCGGGGCGGCCGTCCGGCCACGCCCGGCACCTGTATCATCTCCTCCGGATCGACCGATGAGGCCAGGGCGGCACCATAGCCCAGTTTCAACTGTTCGGCCTGGTCAACAGAAGTGCGCAAGCCGATAGCAATATCTTTGGTGACGCTTCCGCCACCCAGTGGCACCGCTGCGGTATGTCTGATCGCCCCGTCAAAGAAGACCGATGTATTGGTGATGTCGCCACCGACATCAACGACAATGCAGCCGGCAGAGCTGTCCTCGTCCGTCACCAGAACGTTGGCCAGAGCCAGTGACTCGAGCACCATGTGGTCAACCCCGAGACGACCGCGCTCCAGCGCCCGGTAGATGTTCCTGGCCGACGTAACCGAGGTGGTCACAATGTGAGCTTCCACCTCCAGCCGCACACCGGTCATACCCACCGGGTCTCTGATACCGGACTGATCGTCAACCGAATAGGTCTGGGGAATAACATGAATTATCTCGCGATCCACTGGCACCGCTATTGCCCGCGATGCTTCAATCGCTTTCTTGACATCACCGGAAGTGATCTCGTTATCCGCCCGGCTGACGGCGATCACGCCGTGGCTGTTGATCGAGCGAATATGCTCACCTGCAATGCCGACCGTAACCCGGTCAATTTCCGTACCGGACACCATCTGGGCATCTTCAATTGCCCTGCGGATCGACTTCACGGTCCTGTCCATATCAACAACAACGCCGCGGCGAAGACCGTCGGCTGACGACTGGCCATGCCCGATGACATAGACATCTCCCCGCTCGTCCATCTCAGCCACCAGCACAAGAATCTTCGTCGTGCCGATATCCAGCGCCGCAACAATTCTCTCTTCAGCCATCTCGGCCTGTTTCTCCCTTGCGAATAATCATGTTCTCAAAGCGCATGTCCAGCACCCGCGTCCCCTCCAGTCTGGGGTGAAACTGCTCCAGAAACTTGACAAAGTCTTTGATCTGATGCAGCAGTCCCTCCGCGCTCACTTGCAGACGGTAAGGCAAACCAGCCAGAGAAACGTTCAGGTATTCCTTGCTGGTAAAATCGATCTCTTCGAGCAACCGGTAGAGATCAGCATTGCTCCGTCGCAGCTGCATCAGCTGAGGCACTATGATATTGACCCGGGGGTCGTCGCAATAATCATACAGTCGCCCCGCCCCGATATTTGAAAGCACCGGATGTTCCCAATCAGTAATCGATTCACTCAGCGACACAACCCACGCCTGTGCATTCAGTCCGCGCAGTTTGCCAGTATGCTTGTCCACCACAAAACAGACCGGTTCAAAATCGTTAATGCGGAGTTCCAAAGTGTGCGGGAGCCGGTAGCCAACATCCACCTTGAAAATCCCCTTCTGCGATAACAGCTCGTCAGCCAGGCTGTCTACCGGCTGATCAAAGATCGTCTTGTCAGGCGAAAGGCCATACTCGGTCTCCCAGTCGTCAACGACGTCGCTGTTCAGGGTAACAGCTTCAAGGCGACAGACGTCCGTGAACCTGATCAGCACTATCACCGCTAATCCAACAACCGTCACCAGCAGAAGCAGTATTCCTACCTTTGAAACCACGATCTTCATACAGCCTCCAGCCTCCGGAGGATCATCTGGCGGATGTGTGTGATGGAGCCGGCACCAATAGTCATTATTATGTCTCCCGGCTCAGCAATTCTCTCTATTTCGTCCACCGCCTTTTCTTTGACACCAACATAGGTAAAGTTGTCGTATCCCAGTTTCTCAGCCTCCTGCCTGATGCGGTCGGACGTGATTCCCTCGATCGGTTCTTCCCGCGCGGGATAGATATCAGTCAGAATACATCTGTCGGCCAGCGATAACGCTTCGGCGAATTCCTTGAGAAAATCACGTGTGCGGCTGTATAGATGCGGCTGGAAGACGGCGATCAATCTTCGGTCATAATTCTCTCTGGCTGTTTTGAGCGCCGCTTTGATTTCAGTCGGATGATGAGCATAATCATCGATGACGACAATATCGTTTACCTCCCCCACCACCTCAAACCGTCGTTCGACGCCGCTGAAGGCTTGCAACGCATCCGTTATCGTGGAAAAGGCAACATCCAACTCGACGGTAGTGGCAATAGCCGCCAGGGCATTGGCAACATTATACTCTCCCGGCACCCGTAGAATCGCCTCGCCCAGCAGGTCACCACGGCGATACACAGCAAACGTAGTGCGACCCGGTTTCGACTCAATGTCAAGCGCCCGGTAATCCGCCTCCGCAGAAAAGCCGAACGTTGCATACGGCCGACTGATTCGCGACCGGATTTCTGCGATATTCTCATCATCCGCAGAAATGATCGCTGAACCATAAAATGGCACCCGGTTAATGTAGGTGAGAAAGGATTCCTTCAGATCGTCGAGGTCATTGTAACAATCAAGGTGGTCCCGCTCCAGATTGAGCACCACGGCCATAGTGGGAAACATGGACAGGAACGATTTGTCATATTCATCCGCCTCGGCCACCAGATAGTCGCCTTCGCCAAGAGCAGCGCCAGTGCCCAGTTCCGCAACAATGCCGCCCACAATCAGGGTTGGGTGCAGATGTGCCTGGCGAAGTATTTTCCCGATCATGGATGTCGTAGATGTCTTGCCATGCGTTCCGGCCACACCGATGGAGAATTTCAGTCTCATGAGCTCCCCAAGCATCTCAGCGCGCTTGATCACCGGAATACCCATCCGGCGCGCCTCCACAACTTCCGGGTTGCTCTCACCAATCGCCGACGATATAACAACTACGTCCACATCCTCAAGATTGTTTGCGAGATGCTGACTTTGAACCCGGATACCAAGCGACTCCAGATACTCAGTAATCTCACTAGGGGTGCTGTCTGACCCGGTTATATGGTATCCGAGGTTATGAAGAATCTCCGCGATACCGGACATCCCGGCCCCGCCGACACCCACAAAATGCAGCTTCTTGAATCTTCCAAACATCACTTTATCACGGACGAATCTCTTCCGGGCGACTTCGACCGGCCCCTCAAGACTCAACGCTTACCCCCGGTTTCTTTGCCTGCTCAAGCAGGTTGATGATATCTTCAGCGATTATATCAACCGCCGGTTTCGTATCAACGGCCATTGCCTGTCGCATCGTTGCTGCTCGATCGGACTCCAGCATCATAGTCGCCTTCTCCAGCAGGTCAACCCGGTCCAGTTCGCTCTCGGGAACCATCTCCGCAATACCGGCTTCGACAAACTGCAGAGCGTTCTTTTTCTGGTGATCTCCGGCGGCATGCGGATACGGAATCAGAATCGATGGCACCCGGCAGGCCTTCAGTTCCGCAAGAGTCAGCGCCCCCGCCCGAGCAATGGCCAGATCAGCGGCGGCGTAAACAAGCTCCATGCGATTTTCAAAGGGAAAGAGGGCGTGATCAACTGCCTTGTTACCCGCATAAGCGATCACATCCTTGTAATCCCTCTTTCCCGTTTGCCACAAAAGCTGATATGCATCGGGCAGCTTGCCGGCGCACAAACCCCGCAGGACCGCGTTGTTCAGGCTGCCGGCTCCCTGTGAGCCGCCCATCACAAGAATTGTCTTCTTATTCGGATCAAGTCCGAAGGCCGCTATTGCCTCCCGGCGCTCACCCCCGGTTATCGAAGCCCGCACCGGATTGCCGGTCACCATTACTTCACCACGGGTATCCAGGTATTCTCGAGCCCCCTTGAATCCGAGATACACTCTCACAGCGTTGCGGGCAAGCCGGCGCGTTGATATCCCTGGAAAGGAGTTCTGCTCCTGTAGTACCGTGGTTATTTTCTTTGCGGCCGCCATCCGCAATACCGGCAGCGAAACGTAACCTCCGGTGCCGACTACAAGGTCCGGCTTGAAACTGCTGATCAGTGAACTCGCTTTTACCAATGCGCCCGCCAGCACAAAAGGCACCAGCAGGTTCTTCAATGTGAACGAACGAACCAGCCCGCGCACGTTAATCAACTGCAACGGATAACCGAGTGTCTCCCGGAGGCGATACTCGATTCCCCGCCTGGTACCTACGAACAGTATCTCCACGTCCCGTTTCCCCTGGAGCAGCTCCTTAATGCGATCTGCAATGGCAATCGCCGGGAAAAGATGTCCGCCGGTGCCGCCGCCGGCAAAAATGAGGCGTGCCTTTTGTGGGGTAGCCATCATGCAGACCTCCGTGAGAGATTAAGCAGCACACCGATAGCAGCACTCGATACGATCAGCGATGACCCACCGTAGGAAAAGAACGGCAGCGCCAGCCCGGTAACCGGCAGCAGAGCGGTCACTACCCCGATATTGATGGCTATGTTGACGAACAGCAACCAGACCATGCCCGCCGCCAGCAGAAAACCGAACCTGTCTGACTGGGCCACAGCAATTTTCCACCCGCGCAGTAACAGGAAAAACAGAAGACCCATAACGACGACCAAACCCAGCAATCCTATCTCCTCCCCGGTGGCTGCAAAGATGAAATCCGTATGGGGGTACGGCAGGAAAAAGAGCTTCTGTCGTCCTTCGCCCAGGCCAGTACCGAGCAGGCCTCCTGAACCAAGCGTGAGCGCCGCCTGCCGGACTTGATAACTCCCTCTCAGTGGGTCAATCACGGCTGTAAAATAATCCAGTATCCGATCCTTCTTGTAGCCCACAACGAACACAAAGAAAGTTGCCATCACCGCTGGGGGGATAACCGCCGTCAGCAGATGCTTCAGTCTGGCGCCAGCCAGAAAGAAAATCCCGAGCGCGGAGATCAGGATGACAATGCACGATCCCAGGTCCGGCTCAAAGAGTATCAAGCCAAGAGCCAGACCGATAATCAGCACATACGGAAACAGAATCTGCTTTAGATCAGCGATGTTTCGCTTCGGATTCGACAGGGAGAATGCGAGGTAGATGACCATGAGCCACTTGAACAGCTCTGAAGGCTGCACGGTGAACGGCCCGACCATCAGCCAGCGATGGGAGCCGTTCCTGGCTGGCATCAGGTACACCAGCGACAGCATCACCAGAACCAGCAGGAGAGCGGGAGCGGAGAAGAAGGCGACCTTCTTTAGATCAAGCCGCCAGAGCACATAAACTACAACCAGAGAGAGCAGCGCCCAGATAAACTGCTGCCTTAAGAAGAACAGATGCGAACCGAAACGACTTTCCGCGATGATCGACGAGGTTGAATAAAGCATCACGAGTCCGACCACCAGCGTCAGAAGGTAGCCATATAGCAGACGATCGTCGTACCGGGCTTTAGCTTGAAACTTTTTCATTACTGTTCCTGCTTTGCTTCAAAGCGGTTACTGCCGCTTTGAAGGCTCGCCCCCGCTCCTCGTAATTTTCAAACATGTCAAAACTGGAACAACCCGGAGAAAGGAGCACTGTCTCACCGGGACTGGCCATTTCAAAACCTTTCGCCACTGCCTCCCCAAGGCTGTCGGCGAACTGGACCGGGAATGCCTTACCCAGCGCATTAAAGATCTTATCCCTCGCCTCACCGATAACAATCAGACCTTTGATTTTATCCCGACCGACATCGATAATCGGGGTGTAACTGCTGCCCTTGTCCCGGCCACCGCAGATCAGGCAAACACGCTCCTTGACCGATTTCAATGCGTACCGGACAGAGTCAACGTTGGTCGCCTTGGAATCATTGATAAATCTGACACCGGCTACCGTTCCGATGTCCTCCAGACGATGTTCCACGCCTGGGAAACTCTTCAAGACTTTCGCGATTGTACCCACGTCGACATCAAAGAGCCTGGCCACCACCGTCGCTGCTGCGACGTTCTGAAGATTATGCGGCCCGGAAAGTCTGATTTCTCCGCACTTGATAACTGGCGTCGTCAGTTCTTTTACACTCACGTAAAGACTGTCATCCCGGACATAGCTGGCAACGTCGTTCCTCTCGCCGGTGCTGAAATACAAACGAGTGGCTTCCGATTCCGGATTATCCGCCATCGTCTCCGCATCCTCCCGGTTGAGAAGGAGGTAATCATCAGCAGTCTGATTCTCGGTGATTCTATACTTTGTCGCCTTATAGTTCTCAAAAGTGCCATGGCGGTCAAGGTGGTCAGGAGTCAGGTTCAATATGACAGCAACCTGCGGCTTGAAATCGGCTATTGTCTCAAGCTGAAAGGTAGAAACTTCAACCACCGCTACAGAGCGGTCAGTTACTTTCTCAACAATATCCGCGAACGGCAGTCCGATATTCCCGCACACATGTACGTCAAGACCACCGGCGGCGAGAATCTCGCCCAGCAGCGCTGTGGTTGTAGTTTTCCCGTTGGATCCTGTCACGGCCACAATCCTTCCCTGACATAACCACGAGGCGAACTCCAGCTCCGAAAAGCACGGAATCCCCTTCCGCTCAGCTTTCCGCAGAATATCGATAGCCAACGGTACTCCCGGCGACAGGACCAGATAATCATATTCCAGCAGCCGTTCGGTATGGCCACCGGTCTCAAACGTAATCCCGATATCGGACAATTCTTTGATCTGAGCGCTCAGCCTGACAGCCGGCGCTACATCCGAAACAAACGGATGCCCGCCCGCCCGTTTTGCCTGCCTGGCTACGGCCATGCCCGAACGGGCCATACCCACGACACCAATCCTGCGTCCTTTTATTTTCTCTTCCGCCGTCATCGTATCTTCAACGTTGCCAGTGTAAGCAGAGCACACAGGGCACCAATTATCCAGAAGCGGACGACCACCTTTGGTTCCGACCATCCGCTGAGCTCAAAATGATGGTGGATCGGCGCCATCTTAAAAACCCGTTTGCCGCCGCGATACCTGTATGAAATAACCTGGATAATTACGGAGAGCGCCGTGATGACAAATACGCCACCGACAATTACCAGCAACAATTCCTTCTTAATCATAATAGCAATCGCACCAAGGGAGCCCCCCAACGCCAGTGAGCCGGTGTCACCCATGAACACCTCGGCCGGGTGCGAATTAAACCACAGGAACCCGAGCGCCGAACCCACGGCCGCCCCGCAGTAGATAGCCAGTTCGCCCGTACCGGGGAAATACTCGATCTGCAGATAGCTGGAGTAATCAAGTCGACCGCTGACATACACTATACCACCAAAAGCAATAAAACACAGACCACACAGTCCGATAGCCAGACCGTCAAGACCGTCAGTCAAATTGACGGCGTTGGACGAACCCACAATGACCAGCATGATGAACGGAATGTAGAACACACCGAGGTTCAACACGTAGTTCTTGAAGAACGGAATGCCCGTGGTGCCGTCATACATGTTCCCCGAAGCCAGATATGTCAGCGAAAAGCCAAAAACCAGACCCAGCATAATCTGTCCTATCATTTTTTTCCGAGCAACCAGCCCTTTCCGCTGACCTGAGACCGCTTTCAGATAATCATCCATGAACCCGATCGCCCCCAACCACACCGTCACCAATAGAACCATGAGAATGTAGAAGTTGCCCAGGTCGGCCCAGAGCAATGTCGGGATAATGATGCCGCTGAGAATGATCAAACCACCCATCGTGGGCGTGCCCGCTTTCTCTTTGTGACTCTCCGGCCCTTCTTCCCGGATCTTCTCTGCCACCTGGTGATTCCTCAGCAATCGGATGAATAGAGGGCCGAGGATCAGACAGATAAAGATCGCGGTCACGGTCGCTCCAGCCGTGCGGAAAGTGATGTACCGGAAGAGATTCAATCCGGAGATATGTTCTGAGAGCGGATAAAGGAGATGGTACAGCATCAGCCCTGCTTCTCCTTCTCTCTCCACAGATTCAACACTTCCTCCAGCCCTATCCCGCGAGACCCCTTCACGTAGACGAGATCACCTTTCTTGAGACTGCTGACCATTGCCTCGGCACAATCGACCGCATTCTCGAAGTAGACAAGCTTTTCATAAGGGATGCCTGCTTTCACAGCCTCTTCCAGTACGAACTGTGACCACGGCCCGACCAGGGCAGCAGAATCAAACGTCTGCCTGGCCAGCTCCAGGCCAACCCGCCGGTGATACTGTTCGCTACTGGCTCCCAATTCCAGCATGTCACCGAGGATGATCAGACGCCGCGTGTGATTATCCTGATCACCGAACGATTTCAGGCCCGATTTCACCGAATCCGGATTGGCGTTATAACAATCAAGGATGAAAGTTACTCCCCGGCTGGTTACGACCTCTCCGCGCAAAGGGGGTAGTTGAAGTTCCAGTGTTTCGGTATCCACATCCTGAAAGCGGTAACCGAGCGTGCGGGCAATCGCGTAGGCCGCCAGCAGGTTATAAACCTGGTGACGTCCGAACAGTGACAGTCGAAAACGTTTGTTCTCAAGCTGCACGACCGTCGTTCCGTCGCTGTCCTCCTGCACACGGGATGGTCTGAACGTAGCTTCGTTGTCGATACCAAAACTGACATAATCCTCTCGTATCTCATGCGTTTGCTCAACCAGCACCTGATCGTCGGCATTGATAATGACCAGTTGATCCTCCGACATCATCCGTACCGCTTCCAGCTTAGCCCGGGCCACACCTTCAACCGAACCGAGAAATTCAAGATGCGACGGTCCCACATTGGTAATGAGCATGATATCCGGTCTGGCTATCCGGGCCAGCTTTGTCATCTCACCCGGCATGGATATGCCCATCTCAATGATTGCCACTTTTGCCTCCTGTGGCATGGCTAAAATGGCAAGGGGCATTCCGTAGAGATTGTTGAGATTCCCTGCCGAGCGATACACGTCCGGCTCCACTGCTTTGATCAGTTGGAACGCCAGTTCCTTGGTCGTCGTTTTACCGTTGGAGCCGCTTATGCCAACTCGCCTAGCGGCGGTTGTCTCGCGGTACCTCTCAGCCAGTATCATCATAGCTTCATGGCTGTCTTCCACAGTCACCACTGGAACCTCATGGCTGATGTCATCCAGCCCGGGGAAACTCGATTCCGAGATGACTCCTGCCGCACCCAGCGAGACTGCCTGCCTGATGTAGTCGTGGCCGTCGTTCTGCTCACCCCGCAGGGCTATGAATAACTCTTTCGTCTTCACCGTGCGGCTGTCGATTGTCGCACCTCTGAAGGTCCGGGCGGCATGCTCCTTGTCGCGAAGGCTCCCGCCCGCCATACGGGCAAGTTGATCAAAGCGTAACGTAATCAATTCTCCCCGCCGTCAGTCTGATGTTTGTAACCCAGTGTGGCCAGCACTGCTTTCGCCTCGGCAATATCATTAAAAGGGATTCTTTCTCCCTTGATCTCCTGATACGTTTCCGTCCCCTTACCGGCCAGGAGGACTGCGTCTCCCGGCTGCGCTTTTCTCAGAACAGCATCTATTGCATCCCTCCGATCAACCTGAATCTCATAGCTGTTACCCTGTAAACCGGGTTTTATGTCATTGATGATCTCCTCCGGAGCCTCGCCACGGGGATTGTCGGAAGTAACTACGACATAGTCGGCGTTTCCAGTCGCTGCCTTGCCCATAAGTGGCCGCTTACCCTTGTCCCGATCTCCACCGCATCCGAAAAGAAGCAGCAGTCTGCCATGGCAAAATTCACGAGTCGCTTCACACAAACGCTCGATCGCATCGGGGGTATGCGCATAGTCAACATAGACGGCGAACGGTTGTCCTTCTTTTACGGGATCGAAACGTCCCGGCACCGGAGCCACCCGCTCCAGGCCGGCGGCCACACTGTTAACACTCAGACCGCTCGCCAGACCTCCGGCCGAGGCCGCGAGGGCATTTAACAAGTTGAAACGACCGGGCAGCTTGAGTGTTATGGTGCATATCCCCGATCGCGTGACCAGATCAAAAGTCGTGCCTTCCGGTGTGAGTTCACAATCACCACAATAAACATCAGCCCGCCGGTCGGATAATGAATAACTGATACACGACGCCTTGACTTCGTCAAAAAGCGGCTTGAACTGAGGCACATCGAGATTAATCACAGCATAACAGGAAGGCCCCCTGAGCCTTTTTGCCAGCAATGCCTTGGCTTGATAGTAATCATCCATCGTTCTGTGAAAATCAAGGTGGTCACGCGTTAGATTCGTATAGACAGCCACACGGAAGTCAATGTTGTCCGTGCGGTGCATGGTCAGCGCGTGCGACGATACCTCCACAACAACGTCGGTACAATTGTTTTTTATCATCAGGAAGAGAAGCCGCTGCATATCAAGCGATTCCGGGGTTGTCCGCTCCGCCTTGAATTGCTCCTTACCGGTGTCATACCGTTGCGACGTTACCAGTCCCACCCGCTTGTTCCCCGCCTCCAGCACACTCTTCAACATGTAACAAGTTGTCGTTTTACCATTGGTACCGGTGACACCACAAGCCGGTAACCCCCGGCCGGGATAGCCGTAAAAACGTGCTGCAATATCAGCCATTGCTTTGCGCGCCTTCGGGACCCGAACATAGGTACCGATCGGTCGGCCATGCTCACGTTCCCCCATAGCTGCAACGGCGCCGTTCTTGAAAGCCTGCTCCAGAAAATCATGACCATCCTGCTTGAAGCCTTTCACCGCAACGAATAGAGAGTCGGGTTTGATCAGCCGGGAATCGTATTCAATCTGCTGAATATCCAGCAACCCATCTCCCCGCAACTCGGCTCCCTTCAATCCCTCTGTTAACTCGGCCAGCGTAATGACAAGTCCTTTCAGCCCGGACGACACTCCAATTGACATACCGTCCCTTCACGGACAATTACACCCGGCCGGATTGACTGACGCACTACCCGACCGTTTCCCTGTATTGCAAACTTTATACGTGCATGGTGTAAGAAGGCCGAAGCGGTACGTATTGACAGGCCTCGCAGATCAGCCATAGCCAGATCTTCACTGGTGGCCGACCTCACCGCTGCCAGCATCTCATCACCGGCCAGTAAAAGTCGGTCGGGCGGGGGATACTGCCACTCTACCGTCCCCTCAGCGGCAGAAGTGCGCAGTATAATCCCCCGCCTTCTTGCCATCTCATTGGCAAGTGTAACATCCCGACCGATAAAATCAGGTGCTTCGACAGTATTATTCAGACGACTGGCTTTCGCAACCAGGGTTCGTTCCTGCACTGTGAACAGATCCGGATTGCTAACGATGTATCGTTCGGCAATCTGACGGAATGCAGGACCAGCCGTATGCCCCCCATAAGTAATGGGGTGAGGGTCCCGCAAGACCACAACGCCGGCAATCACCGGTGACTCATACGGGAAAAACCCTGCAAAAGATGCCATAAAACGATTTTTGAAATACCGCTTGTTTTTCAGATCGGGGATTTCAGCCGTACCGGTCTTACCAGCTATGGCGACAGTCGGGGAATTGACCGGCATCGCTGTCCCGCATTCGACCACGCCGCGAAGGATTGCCTTGAGAGAGTCAACCGATGTTTCGTTTATCACCCGGTTCGACCGCTCCGACTCACTGACCCGGCGCACATACCCTTCGGCGTCAACCGTGCCGAGCATCAGCCTGGGGTGAACCAAATCGCCACCGTTGGCGATGGCTGCAAAACCAACGGCTACCTGTAACGGGCTCACGGCCACCGAGTGACCGATCGCCAGAGCCGCGATATTGTAATCAGACCAGCGCGATGGTCTCCGCAGCGTCCCACCGGTTTCCCCCGGCACGCCACAGTCAGTTTTATAGCCCAGTCCAAAGCGACGATAGGTGTCGAACAGATTCTCCCCGCCAAGCTCAAGGGCATACTTGGCGATACCAATGTTGCTGGAGAGTTCCATTATCTGACGGAAGTTCATCCAGCCGTGCTCCTTATCGTCGTGCAATGTGCGCCTGCCGATCCTCCACGCCCCTTCCTCGCAAAAGATGGAGTCGGAGAAGTTAACCAATCCGGCATCCAGCAGCCCGGCGGCGGTAAACGCTTTAATGACCGAGCCCGGTTCAAACTGATCGGTAACGGCGCGCAATTTGGTTGGGCGCTGACGATTCCTCTCCTGAGGGTCAAAGTGAGCCATCGCAAGTATGTCACCGTTGCGGCAGTCAAGGAACACCGCCATGCCTGATTGGGCGTTGTATTTCTCCACCGCCGCCTGCAATGCCTGTTCGACTGTTTCCTGTAATCGCCAGTCAACAGTTAGCACCACTGATTCTCCCGGGACCGGCTTCACCAACGCTGTCTCTTTCACCCGGAACGTGTTGCGAAGACCATCCCGACGGATATCCGCCCAGCCGTTCCGACCGGCGAGCAGGGAATCATACGACAGCTCAATCCCCGACTGCCCCTTGTTGTCGATGTCGGTGAAACCTAGAATCTGTTTGCCAACCAGACCAAACGGATAGGCCCGTCGGCTTTCCTGCCGAATGTAAAGCCCCCTGGGGGCCTCGGCGGCAATGCGGGCAGCGTCACCGTCGCTCAATCGACGAGTGATATACCGAAACTTTTCCACTGCCAGGCCGTACTTCTTTGTCGCTGTGCCTGGCTTAAGATCATAGAAACGATCAAGGTAACCTGAGACGTGGTGAAGTTCCCTTTCGTTATGGGGGTAAGCATACAGAATTGAGCCGGCAACATTCTTAGCGACCAGACGACCGTACCGATCATAGAGCATGCCCCGGCTGGCAGGGATAGAAACCTTCCCGGTCGATTGCCGTTCCACGATCTTGCTGTAACGGCCAGACTTGAACACCTGAAGCTGTACCAGACGTGCCGTGACCAGCAAAAAGAAACCCACCATGAGAACAAACAGGACACCAAGCCTTAAACTTTCGCTCCGGGTCCTTTTCACTGGGGGGTCTCCTCATTGCTGACCGTGTCAAACTTAATCGGACGCAGGTCACGGGCGGTTGCCTCCGCCTCGGTCAGGACCGGCAGATAATCCGCAATCCGTTTAATCGACGAGAACATGACTGTTAGCTCATCGTAGGGAATATCCTTTTCGGACTCTTTCACCAGCGTCAGAAGACGGTCCGCAGTAACCGGTTGAAGCCCGAGGCTGTCAACAGCATAACGTTCAATTCGGGTCGCCATCGAAAGAGCCACAATCTCCGAACGAAGTTTCCTGGTATCGTCCACAAGAGATCGATTCTCCCCGCGCAGGGTAGCGACCTCCTTGGCCAGTTCAATCACCATCACACGCTGCCAGACGTGCACGCACGCGGCTGCCAGAAGAGCAAGCGCAATCACAACCATCGGAAAAGACCTGTGCGAGCGTAAACGCTGTAACCACGTCGACCGCATCTCAACTGTTTCTTTGAACTTTCGCACCGAGCGAGCCATTTTACAGCTTCTCCGCCAGCCGCAACCTGGCCGAACGGGCACGCGGATTCCGTCGGATCTCATCCGGCTGTGGTTTCACCACTTTGCGGGTGATTATTCTGATCGTAGGATGGCTGCCACAAGTGCAGACGGGTAACCCCGGCGGACAAATACAACGCCCTCTGGCCTCCTGCTGTAAAAAGCGCTTCACTATGCGATCCTCAAGAGAATGGTATGCAATCACAGCCAGCCGTCCTCCCGGGGACAAAACTTCCAGAGCCTCCGGCAGCACCCGCTGCAACTCGTCAAGCTCTCGATTAACCGCAATCCGAATCGCCTGAAACACACGAGCAAGAGCTTTCGTCCTATGAGGGGATTTGATGACGCTGAGAATTATCTCTACCAGTCGTCCAGTGGTGCCAATCACTTTCCTCCGTCTCTCCCTGACAATCGCCTTCGCTATCCGTGCTGCCTGTCTTTCTTCGCCGTACTCCCTGATAAGCCGGGCCAGTGATCGCTCATCAAGGGAGGCGATCAAATCCGCCGCCGATAAACCGATCGACGGATCAAATCGCATGTCAAGCGGGCCATCTTGCTGGAAGGAGAACCCACGCGACGGATCCTCCAGTTGATACGACGACAACCCCAGATCCAGCAAAACGCCACTGAACGACTTGTCCTCGAACTGTCCAACCGTGTCAACGAGATCGCCAAACGCGGCCTTCACGATCTTTCTTAGCTGAACTGCTCCTTCAAGAGCCCGGGCAGCCCTGGTGACAGCCTCCGGATCCTTATCGAGGCCGTATAACCGTGCCTGACTTCCCAGTCGCGGGACCAGCGCCTTAAGGTGTCCTCCTCCACCTGCGGTCAGGTCCAGAAACGCGCCTTCGGGATCAGCTACCAGAAACTGCGCCACCTCAGCCGCCATCACCGGCTGATGGAAAACCCTATTCTGGCTGCTGACCATCGCCAGCCAGCAGACGCTCTGCCACTTCCTCGTAACTCCCGGTGAACTGCTCCAGGTAGTAGGCATAGCGTTCCGGATTCCAGACCTCAATCCACCGATTCACGCCGATGACAAGTAGCTCTTTCTTGAGATGAGCTTCCTCGATAAGAGGAGAGGGTACAAGAATCCGTCCGTTCCTGTCGAGTGACACAACACTTGCAACGGAATAAAACCGGCGGCTGAAATACCGAAAATCTTTACGGGTGAAATTGAGCGATGCAAAACGACGTTGGATTTCGCTCCACTCTACTTCAGGGTAGAGAGTAAGGCAGCCTTCCAACCCCTTGGTGAGAATTAAACCATCATCTACAAGCGGCTTTTTGGCCGGACCGGTCGCGGCTCGAAGCTTGGCTGGGAGAGCAAAACGACCTTTGTCATCAAGAGTAGTCTGGTACTTGCCATAAAAGCCAGTGAGGAGCCTTACCATATCGCGACACTTTCACCCAAAAATATACCTGATTATGCACTTCTCCCCCCATAAGTGTCAAGCCCTTTTTCGTGCAGATTCAAAAAAAAGACCCACCTTAAGTGCAAACAAAATAAAGAGTAACAGGATGACAATTTTACTCGCCAGTCAACCTGCTGACGTCTATCGAAAACAACTGAGAGTTTTATTCTTTGAAATGACAGGAAAGCAGAGCAACGCTCTACATTGTATCGACTTACTCCCCCTTCCCTACGTCATTACCCGCTCGGAAAAACTTTCCCTATTAAGAAAATCTCCCTCTAACCTACTCATATACAGCAGAATACAAGTTCCGTAATTTTTATCGCAGGGCATCTCACAGGGGCAACCGGCTTGCCGTATTTATGTAGGGTTCAAGCTGAAACGGGGATTAGATGTGAGGTGCGAATTACGGATTTTGATAGTTCTTCTGCTGCTGGCCACCGGAGCGTTAGCCACAGAAAAACCTACTGTCACCTTTGACATATCTGACCTGGATATAAACAAAGCTGACTTCCCGATACGGTATGCTGAATATGGCCAGGTATCCGTTGGTCGGAACCTGACCCTCCCCGCCGCCAGTTTTCTCATCGAACTTAATTTCGGCGAAACAATAAATTCTCTGGTTTCTATACCCGATATGATAATTCCTGCTGGAATGTTACGTATCCGCCCTCTGCCCGATATGCCCACAAACTCTGAGTCAGAACGATATGAAATGTCAGCCATGTTGCCACCCGACATTGCCCGGATAGGTTCACGGCCCCTGTATGTCAGCGGGCAATTGACCAAGGGCAATACACGGTATGCCGACGTCATGCTGTTTCCTGCAACGGTGGACAGCTCCGGACATGTTTCCTTCACTCCTTCGCTGGACATCTACATCGGACGCCGCCATATCACGCCCGAAGAATTGATTACCAGAGAGACGATTGTTGCTGGCCACCTGACTCGCACGCATGGCCGGGCAGGCCTGGACGGTGAAACGGCCCGCTTCGACTACGTGATCATCACCAGTCAGGCATTAGCCGAATCGTTCCAGGCTCTGGCCCGTTTCAAGTCCGAAACAGGATACATGACAGAGATAAGATTGATTGAAGATATTATCGCAGACTATGCCGGACGCGATGACGCCGAAAAACTCCGCGAATATCTCAAAGAGTTCCATGCTGCCGGCGGACGTTTTGTTCTTCTGGGAGGAGACGAAGCAATCCTGCCTGTCAGGTATGCCTACCCCTACAACACCTATTCTGTACCTTCACTCAATTACCAACAAATCTGCGACCTTTATTTCACTGACCTGACCGGTGAATGGGACGTTGACAATGACGGCGTCTGGGGGGAACCATCTCACGACCAGCCGGACATCATCCCCGAACTGTGTGTTGGCCGACTGCCGTTTAGCCAGCCTGAGGAAGTTGAGCGGTATACACACAAACTGATTACATATGAAACGACACCGGGCAGGGACAACAGGGAATACCTGACGCGTGCCTTCTTCTTCTCGTCAGATCAGATGCGTGACCATGGCGGCGCTGGTCAACATAATCAGATAGCTCAGGCCTTCCCGAGTCACTTTCTGATCGATACCGTGAGCGGTGTCGAGCAACCGCGCGGCGACGATCCAGCTCCGAACAACCTTCCGGCCAACGCACTCGAAGATGTACTTTCAGAGGGTTATGGCATTGTTAATATCATTGCCCACGGTGGTAACAGCATTTTCTGCGTCAGGACGTCTGCATACAATGACTGGCCCAAATCTCTCTTTACCACCGACGCCGGGAATACCAGCCACGGCGACATCCGTGACCTGACACCTAACGGCAAAAGCGCCCTCTACTACTCGCTGGCCTGCAGCAACGGCGCCTTCGACACGGATCACATAAGCACCAGCAAGACCAGCCCCAACATGGCTCAGACCATTCTTGCCCTGGAAAGCGCGGGCGCCGTTGCCTTCGTTGCCAACTCTCGCTGGGGATGGGTCAACTCCAGCTACCTGCTACAGAAGGCCTTTTTCGATTCCCTCTTTGCGCATCCGAATCGTCCGGCAGTCGTTGCAATGTATGCTTCAAAGGCGGCTTATTACTACTATCGCGATATCGTGTACGGACAGAACTTCTACGGAGATCCAACGCTCAGAGTCTACACCGATATCCCTGCTGCGCTTTCCCTTTCCCTGGCAGACGAAGGCGGGAACCTGGCGGTACACGTACGATCCGGCCCGAAGGCGGTTGAAGATTGTGACGTCGTCGTCAGCCTTGATGGTACGATTCTCGAACGACATATCACTGACGGCAAGGGAAGAATTGTACTCGATCATGATCTCTCGTACGGTGAGAACTACGTTATCTGCGCGGTTAAAGCCGGTTGCTCTATCGGCCGGACAGACTACACCCCTTCGATAGCAGCCGCTGTTGATGACGAGGACAATATCGTGCCGGACGGGTTTTCATTGGGCCAGAACTACCCCAATCCGTTCAATCCGAGCACGACCATATCGTTCCACCTGCCCCGGTTATCACACGTCAGGTTCACCATCTACAACATACTGGGACAGACAGCTTGTATCCTGATGGATCAAGTTCTTCCGGGTGGCCACCATTCAATCGAATGGAACGGCAGGAATGCATATGACATAGACGCCGCCAGCGGAGTCTATTTCTACCGAATAGAGGCTGACACCTTCACCGATGTGAAGAAAATGGTGCTGATACGGTAACGTCAGATCACCTCTAACGCTGTCGACATCACTCATTCATAATATCACAGGCTATCCGGCGGTTTATCTCGGGTAACCCGCAGGCAATTCGCTACGGGCAATGAACCAAGGATTTCGCTTTACTCCGCCTACACCCGAACATACCATAGGCAGGTTCCATACTGGTACACAATCTGTGGTCAACAAGGGAGATGCCCGATGCCCGGGATACATTTTGCATACTCCGAAACCGATGGAGTGCCTCCACAAAAGTTCAATATGTCACTTGATGCCCTGTTGTACGATGAAGGTTACCGTCGGGAGGTCGTCTTCCGGGATAGCACCGCTCAACTCGGTGTTACCCGCTATCCGGAATACCCGGTTGCGACATTCGACAACGACGACTATTTCATTCTTCTGGAGGGTTGCATCTACAACCGGGACAGCGCGAACACATGCGACGATTTGCTCAGGCTGGCCGGATACCTGTTTCAGAAGGATGTCGATTGCAGGGAGCAGATTCGGAACTGGCTGTTTGACCACGACGGCGACTATCTGCTCCTGATCCGCCAGAAACAGACGAGCCGCTGGGCGTTTCTCAACGATGCCCTGGGAAGACTACCGGTCTATTGTTACCGTAACGGCGGACGATATTATCTATCCCGCGAGATCAGATTTGTGGCGGAGCAGCTTGACTCGCTGAACCTGGATCGAATGGCTGTCGCCCAATATCTGTTGTTTGGCTATACGCTTGGCAGGAGAACATTCTTCGATAACTTAGAACGTCTGCCACCGTCGACACTTCTCCGCTGGGGAGACACCGGGGATTCGGTGTATCGGCGGACTATTAGTACTTTCAACCTTGAAGAGAAGAACCGCGACCAGTCACTCAACGAGGCTGCCTCCGAACTCGTCTCGCTCTTCACAACCGCCTGCAGCTATCAGGCTGACCCGAAGAAACTGGCAGTCCTTTCCTTAAGCGGCGGACTTGACTCGCGATCGGTAGCCGCCGGACTCCTGAGAGCGGGCCACCGGTTCAAAGCCGTGACTTTCGAGGATGTTCGGAGCCAGGCAGCCCCGGAGGTTCCCCCGGCCAGTGAACTGACCAGCAGG
>JAOZPL010000005.1:18643-19204 GCA_029932795.1 Candidatus Zixiibacteriota bacterium
ATTAAACATCGAATGGCGGCTGATTCGGCTTCCAGCTCCAACCGGAAAGGACGTAGGACAAATTATCAGAGTGAAATCCGGTATAATTCCCTCTACATATGCCTTCGATGTCGCCTACATGCGGGAGATAGAGAAAGAATTCGGGCGAACCGTTATTTACTTCTCAGGTGACGGCGGCGAGCAGCTAGTGCCCAGCCTGCAGCCCGTACGTCGGCTAAAGTCTATTTCAGAACTGGTTAATTATACCATTAACCGTAATTACGTGTTACCGCTAAAGGCCGTCGCTGATCTGGTCGGAATCGAAGCTGGTGAAATCGTGGCCGAGCTGGAGTCTTTAGCACTATCATACCCGGAGAAGACGTGGAACAAGAAGTATGTCCATTTCCTGATATACGAGTTGGGAATGAAATGGCTGTTTGAAGGGGAAGATCGCAATCGCTGCTGTTTCTGGACTTCCACACCTTTCTACAGCCTGCCCTTTTTCCGTTATGCGATGCGCTGTCCTGATGAGTACAAGGCAGGTAATCGTCTGTATCGCCAATTCCTGCTGCAACTATCACC
>JAOZPL010000153.1 GCA_029932795.1 Candidatus Zixiibacteriota bacterium
TGGACCGCTGTTTTTGCTCTAGCCGCCCGTTCCATGGCAGTGGTTAAGACTTCGTTTCCAGCAAACTCGCCCGATTCGATCGCCTTGTCTATACGGCTGATATCCTGATAAACGACCCGTCCCGCACCCAGATTGAGATGCCCCACTTCGCTGTTGCCCATCTGGCCATCGGGAAGACCGACAGCCGCGCCGGAACCGTCCAGAACCGCAAACGGACAACTGTTAACCAGCCTGTCATACACCGGCTTGTGAGCTGCTGCTACAGCATTGTCCGGAGTCGCTTCCCGCAGGCCGAAACCGTCCATTATGACGAGTAACACCATCATGATCAGACCAGCCGAACTTTCTCGTCCCCCCTGGTCACATGTCCGATGCGGTACGCCTGCTGCTCAGGTTGAGCCAGATCAGCCATAATCTTGTCGGCGTCATCCACGGACACGACAATAATATAGCCGATGCCCATGTTAAACGCCGAAAACATCTCGGCTCCTTCGATATTCCCCGTCTTCTGCAGGAATTCAAAAACCGGTAGATTCGGCCAGCTGCGCCGGTTGATCTCCGCCGAGAGCCCTTCCGGGATAATTCTCTTGAGGTTGCCGGGAATACCGCCGCCGGTGATATGCGCCATGCCATGTATGTCGAACTTGTCAAGCAACGGATGAATTATGGGAGCATAACATGCATGCACTTTCATAAGAGTGTCGGCAACTGTTATTCCCAACTCTCCAACAAGATCACCCGGCTTGAGACCCGCAACATCAAACACGATCTTGCGGGCCAGCGTATAACCGTTAGTGTGCAGGCCGTTTGAGGGCAGACCAATACAGACATCCCCTTCTCTTATGGTCGAGCCGTCGATAATCTTTTTCTCGTCAACAACTCCCACAATAAATCCAGCCAGGTCATATTCGTCCGGCTGATAGAGATCAGACAACTCGGCTGTCTCCCCGCCCACCAACGCCACTCCGGCCTTCCGGCACCCGCGACTAAGACCCTCCACCAGCTCGGCTATAACCTCCGGCTTGAGCTTATTAATCCCGATATAGTCCAGAAAGAACAAAGCCCTTGCTCCGTGAACCAGAATATCATTGACACAATGATTGACCAAATCCTCGCCGACCGTGTCATGCTTACCAGTCAGGAAAGCCAGTTTCAGCTTGGTCCCCACGCTGTCGGTCGAGGAGACAAATACCGGGGTTTTCAGTTCACTGATATCGGGCTTAAAAAAACCACCGAAAGCGCCCAACCCGGTCAGCACCTGCTTGTTAAATGTCGCCGCTGCCAGCTTTTTGATCCGGTTCACGGCTTCTTCACCGGCCCTGATATCCACGCCGGCTTTCGCGTAGCTGAGTTTGCTTTTTGGGGTGGAATCTCTCACGTCACCAATCTATTGGTATTCGACGAGTGTGTCAACAAGACTGTAAGGTGAGAGATCAACCATATCCGAGTAATCCGTAATCCCCCCCCTCATCACACCTGCACTCATTTCCCCTCCGCCTCCAGCAGTTTCAGCACCGATGCGAAATCATCCGGGAGTTCCGATTCAAAAGACATCTGCTCATGCGTTATGGGATGAATGAACTCCAGCTTCCTGGCGTGCAGTGCCTGACGATCAAGCAGAGCCAGCAGCCTCTTCCCCAGCGGACGTTCCGGGCCAAACTGCCCCCGGTGCCATTTTTGCCGCCCGCCATACTCAGGATCACCAAACAGGGGATGCCCCTGGTGCGAAAAATGGACCCGAATCTGATGAGTCCGACCGGTCTGAAGAAGAACCTCCAGAAGATCGTAGGAGCGGAAGCGGTCGATCAACCTGTAGTGCGTGAGGGCCTCACGACTCCTGACATCGGTAACCGTCATCTTCTTGCGATCCCTGATCGACCGCCCGATGGGCAGATCAATACTCCCGCTCTCGTCCTTCATGTGACCACAGATGAGTGCCACATAGGTGCGTACCAGTTCTCTCCGCTGAATGGCACTCTGAAGCGAAGCGTATGTCTCATCAGTTCTGGCCACCACCAGCAGACCGGAGGTGTTCTTATCCAGACGATGGACAATCCCGGGACGGTCACCTCCCGGAGAACCGGCAAGTCCGCCAAAATGAAAAAGCAGGGCATTTACCAGAGTGCCGGTGTAGTTTCCCGCAGCCGGATGTGTGACCATACCGGCCGGCTTGTTGACCACAGCCAGGTGATCGTCCTCGTACAGAATATCGAGCGGAATATCCTCGGCTGCCAGTTCACTGGGCTTGGGCGGCGGTATGCTGATCTCAATCTTCTCTTCCCCTTTTAGAAGATGTTTGCTTTCAACTGTCCTGCCGTTCACTAAAACGTGTCCCTCAACGATCAGCTTCTGTACTTTTGTCCGGGAGAGTCTCAAATCAGGATGTGAACCAAGATACCGGTCAAGTCGCTGCGGTGTTACCCCGACCGGAACGCTGATCCGCACCAACTCCGTCCGATTGCCCTCGGAGTCGACCATCAAAGCCGATTACTCCGTGAGAGGCTTTGTTCTGAGGAGATGAAGCATCTCGCTGACTGCCTGCGAAAACCCGCACAGCATGGCCCGGGAGGCTATGGCATGGCCGATCACGAACTCATCAATGAGATTCAGCTCGTGCAGGGGAAGAATATTCCTGTATCCGATCCCACGACCGGCATGGATCAGAAGATTCACTTTTGACGCTGCCTGGGCGGCGGCATCAATCCGGTCGAGTTCTTCCTGGGCTTCTTCCAGCGTGCGCGCCTCGGTGAAGCCGATACAGTTAAGCATGATGGCGCCTGCTCCCGCTCGGGCGGCTCCTCTCACAGCGTTAACATCCGGTTCGACAAAGAAGCAGACTTTCGCCTCGACCCCCTTAAGGCGGACAGCGATGTCCCCAAAATCAATCGGTGCACTGTCGAAATCGATCCCCGAGACCGGGATATCGCTGTTGGCCTGATCTGCCACGAAAGTGACCATCCATGGTTTGATTTCCAGCGCCTTCTCGATGTTGTCATCGGTCGGCGCCATCTCAACCGTCAGCCTGCTCTTAACGACCTCGCGAAGAATATAAAGGTCTCTATCTCGAATATGTCGGCGATCACGCCGCAACTGAACCGAGATACCATCGGCTCCCGCCAGTTCCGCCAGCACCGCCGCCTGGGCCGGGTCAGGCTCTTTGAGCTTGCGCACCTCACGAAGTGCCGCCACCTGATCGAGGTTTACTGACAATAATGCCATACTGTTCTTCTTTTTCCGACTGTCAGAGGAAACGCACCACGACAGTTATTTGCTCACAGCATATTACGCCCGGCCAGCGCGTCCGTCAATTTCAAAAATTGTTCAATTGAGAGCTCTTCGGCGCGGCAGCTATCGGGGAGTGATAACTCGGTACAGATGGCCACCGCGAGCTCCTTGGAGGAAATCGGGTCGGGGACAAGGTTGTTAATAAGCAGTTTGCGTCGCTGGCTAAACGCAGCCCGAACAACCTTCTCCAGCAATCTTATGTCAACACCGGAAGACTGCTCTATCGGCCGCAACTCGATGACAGAAGAAATCACCTGAGGCTGCGGCCTGAAACTGTCCGGTGAGACATCGAAACAATGCCGCACACTGAAATAAAGCTGTGTCAAGACAGACAACGGCGACCAGCCCTTGCTTTTCGGTTCCGCCACTATCCGTTCAGCCATCTCCTTCTGCACCATGAACACTGCTTGCCTGAGATAGTCGTGATGCCTGACACACCAGTCGATCACAGGAGATGTAATGTTATATGGGAGATTCCCCATTAATGAAAAGACCGGCAGCTCTTTGACATCCGGTTCAAACGAAAGGAAATCCTGGTTGATAACCTCAACGTTGTCGTGTTTCCGCAGGAGCTTCCGAAGATAACCGACAATGTCACGATCAAACTCCACCGCCAGTATCCTGATCCCGCGTTCAGCAAGAGGTAAGGTTAGCGCTCCTCGGCCGGGACCAATCTCAATCACCGGCACCTCCGAACCTTGGTCGATCAATGCCACAATCTTCTGAATGACGGCCGGTGATTTCAGAAAGTGCTGCCCGAGCCGCTTCTTGGCGTGATACGCCGCCATCTGCTACCCCTCGAACGTTTCCACCAGACGGAACAGCTTGCGGCAGACCCGGTCGGTGACGCTCTCGACCTCTCTCCTGCTGATACCCTTCAGTTCAGCCAGCTTTTCGCAGATAAGAACAACGTAGGCGGGGCAGTTCGTTTTACCCCGGTGCGGTTGCGGTGTCAGGTACGGCGAGTCGGTTTCAAGCATGATTTTATCCAACGGCACCTCGGCAGCCATCCGTCCCATGCGTGAGTTGCTGTACGTGATCACACCCCCTACTGAAATCACAAAGCCAAGGTCAATCACCCGGCGGGCATCATCGGCATCGCCCGGAAAACAGTGAAAAACACCGCCGGCCAGCCTGTCGGCATACTCCTCCACAATGGCCACTGTTTCGTCAAATGCCTGGCGCGTGTGAATAACAACCGGCAGCTCCCGCTCAACCGCCAGTTCAAGCTGCCGGCGAAAGGCTTTTCTCTGAACTGCCCGCGGTGAAAGATCCCGGTAATAGTCCAATCCTATCTCGCCTATCGCCACAACCTGCTCCCGCCCTGTTAACTCTTTGAGTCCGGCCATCACGCGATCATCCAGTGTCCTGGCATCGTGCGGATGAACACCCACCACGGCATAGACCGAATCGTACTTTTCGGCCAGCTCAACCGAGCGCAAGGATGACTGGAGATCGACCCCGATATTGATCAGGGTGTGCACACCGGCTGCGTGCGCTTCTTTGATTACCTCGTCGCGTCGACCCTCATACTCATCGAAATCCAGATGACAGTGAGAGTCAATCATCAGGAGACTTTAGCACCCGGAGGGAGATCTCCCTCCGGCGTGATGAGAAAGAGCTGCTTGCTCGTATAGGCAGCCAGAAGCATGCCATTTGATTCAACTCCCCGTATCACCGCCGGTTTCAGATTGGTTACGACAATGACTTTCTTCCCTATCACTCTATCAGGCGTGTAATACTGCGCGATGCCGGCGACTATCTGGCGCTTTTCCCCCCCGAGATCAATCTGCATCTTGAGCAACTTATCTGTCCCTGAAACCGTCTCCGCCTCCAGCACCTCGGCAACACGCATGTCAAGTCGCGCAAACTCGGAAATGTCAACCAGGTTTTCGTCACCCATAACTTTCCCCTCATCCACTTTTGGTCTTTCCTTCCTGGCTGCTGTCGCCTTGGAATCGATTCGTGGAAAAACCGGTTTATCAATTGTGATCGGTGTTCCCGCTTGCAGCTCGAAGAACTTCTGAGCGCTTTCCAGATTCAACGTGCTGTCATCAAGAGAAAGAATTGTCCTCACTTCCTTCATTTTGCGGGGCATGACCGGATAGAGAATAATCGACACGATACGAATCACCTCGCAGCAGGCGTA
Organism: Candidatus Zixiibacteriota bacterium; assembly: GCA_029932795.1. Classification (GTDB taxonomy): domain Bacteria; phylum Zixibacteria; class MSB-5A5; order GN15; family FEB-12; genus JAOZPL01. Next base: position 5,435 of record JAOZPL010000153.1, read on the forward strand.
CAGAATCCCGCCCAGTTTCTCTCTTTGGCCTTCTCTGGCCAGTACCCAGGGAGCCGTATCGTTAAAGAATTTATTTGTTGCCCGGACC
>JAOZPL010000154.1 GCA_029932795.1 Candidatus Zixiibacteriota bacterium
TGGGCGACACCGATCGGTAAGGCAATCATCGCCAGTTCGTCATATATGATTGAAGCGAATCCGAAGGAACGAACAGCTCCGCCCCTCGCAATAAACGGAGCGAGCACCACCAGCGCATGAACGACACAGAGGCCAAAAAACAGCTTAACCAGTTGCGCCGGTTTCACCCTGGCGGTCAGCCGGTATATCGAAAGAAAAGTGACAAGAAGAAAACCGACACGAAACAACGGCCGCACTGCCCGCGACGGCTCGTAGCTGAACAGGGCCGCCAGAAACAGCGCCACCAGAATGAACGCGTAGTTCAAAGAAAGGCGCGGCCACCTCTCCTGCCGATCATCACGGAGAAACACGTCAAGGACAGCCGCTATCACCACCAGTCCCGCGCTCACATCCGTCAGCATTACCGGTACGCCCCGCATGACGGTATATTGGATAAAGAGCACAAAGACGTATTGATAAAGAGCAAGTCGCGGATGCGTGACAATCAGGACTATCAGCGGCGTGCCGATCGCAGCAGTGAAAAAAAAGAACGGCTTGTTCAGCAGGGCGTAGATGACACCATAGACAAACAGAATGCCCAGCGCAGTCAGATAGACCGAGAAAGTCTTAAGATCGATTCTCGAGATCCATTGATTGACCGAAGGGTGATCTGTCATAAGCACGAAGATACACCGGCAGCACGGTTCCGTCAACATACCTCTGTGCGAGCCAGCAGATGTAGGGCAGGAGCCCTGTGCTCCTGCTGCCTATGAATTGGCGAGGCTGCAAGGGACTGCCCTACTCTGAATTATTTGGTCTCGGAGCGAACAGCATCAATTGTATTATGGCATTCAGAACATGAAAAACTACCACAGATACGTTCTTGTGTCCCTATAATCAATTCGGTACCACAATTAGGGCATCTCATAACTTTTGGCAATAGGAATACCGGCAGACCTGCAACTGCAATTAAAGCGAATATGTTGAAAAGCAGACCAGCGAAGAACCATTCTTCGGGTGATCGACCTTTCGAGTGCGCGACAATGGCACAAAAAAGACCTGATGCGATTCCCGCAATTATTATTCCAATGATGATTTCCAAAATCTGTTTCCCATATCTTAAGCGACGGCACTATGCATATTCAAGTCATTTTGCGGGTATCAATTCCTTTTGGCAAGACGGACAGATACGAGCTATTGGATCAACCGGTTGCCGACAGTAGGGACAGATGTATTTGTGTCCACACATTAGTACGAAGATAATTGCGAGAGGCCCAAGAATCAATCCGACGATGAACCATCCAAAGGCGAATCGATGTCGGATGCTGGCGAGCATGGCTGTAATGATTGCGAAGACAAGGCTTGCGCTCCCCCACAACAGAATCAAGATCAGAGTACCGACGGCTATTCCTTCCATTTTGGACTCCCTACGGTTTCAGTCAAGATTCTGCTCTCAAGAATCATTGTCAAGCCCCCAAGTGCATAACTGGACTGAACTGCTAGTGTGCCTCGATTACGTCATTGCTGGTCGGGCAGCCATAAATACTGTAAATCTAAACCCTTGCAGTTTCGACAAATGATCCACGGTCGATTAATAAATACGCCGTCAGGGATTCGAACCCCGGACCCGCTGATTAAGAGTCAGCTGCTCTACCAGCTGAGCTAACGGCGCATTTCTCAAAGAGGCTTTTATGAGGGTGGATGGGATCGAACCATCGACAACCTGCTTAAAAGGCAGATGCTCTACCACTGAGCTACACCCCCATAGAAATCTCTCACGGGGATACTTTTTTCAGCGCCCCAAGATACTCCGTCACCCCTGCTTGTCAAACAATTTCTGGCAAGACAGGCCCGGACCTATGACTTTATGATCTCTTTGCCTATCGTGTAGCCATCGCCGAGATATTCGCCCATTCCGTAGTAGCGACGCATCTGCGTGGCGTAGATGAGAGGTTTCACTTTCTCGATATCGGGAGTACCACCGTCATCAAGGACAGCTTCATCAATCTTGACATCCACAATCTCACCGATAAACTGCGTGTGCAGCCCCAGCCTAATAGTCTGGGCAAGCTTGCATTCCAGAATGAGAGGGAACTCCTCTATATACGGCGCATCAACCAGATCACTCTTTACTGGCGTAAGGCCAGTGACGGCGAACTTGTCTGTATTTTTCCCTGACACTATCCCGAAATAATCGGCTTCTTTTATGTGAGCCTCGGTGGCGACATTCACGGTGAAGGTTCCTCGTGACACTATGCACTCGTACGAATAGGTAGCTTTTCTGAGTGAGACCGTGACACATGGCGGCTCAGAGCAGCAAATCCCCCCGTAGGCGACTGTCATGGCGTTCGCTTTGCCGTCCTTGTCATAACTCCCCACCACCCAGACGGGCATCGGGAAGATCAACGATTTCGCACCCATAGATTTTTTCATAAGGTTTCTCCTGACGTTTCTGTCTTTCTCAGTTGCCGCGGTGTCAGGCAACCCCGCCTGACGCATCATCCGTTTCCTCGTACGAAGCAGCTGTCAGGCGAGTCGCCTGACGGCACAAAGAACACCTTATACGCATATACCCCCCTTCACATCCTCTCCACGCAGCCGGCGATCAGTTTGCGGAGCTTGGGTTCGGTGCGGGAGGCGGTGCTGATCACATCCTCCAGCGAGCAGGGATGCATGCTATCCGGCAGGCCCATGTCAGTGATAATTGAGAAGGCCAGAATCTTATTATGCTGGTGGTGGGCGGCCAGCACCTCCGGCACGGTGGACATCCCGACCGCGTCAGCGCCAAACCCGCGAAACATACGATACTCCGCCGCCGTCTCTAAACAGGGGCCGGTCAGCCCCAGGTAAACCCCCACCTGAAGCCGCAGCTTCTGCTGGAGCGCAACTTCTTTAGCTATCTGCTGGTATTCACGGTTGTATACTTCGTACATGTCCGGGAAGCGGTCGCCCCAATCGTTGTCGTTGGGACCGATGAGTGGGTTGCCGGGGAAGAAATTGATATGGTCCTTGATGAGCATAATATCACCCGGCTTGAAATTCGGGTTCAGCCCGCCGGCGGCGTTGGAGACAATCAGGCTTTTTATGCCCAGCTTTTTCATCACCCGTACCGGGAACGCGATCTGTTGCATCGAGTAGCCCTCGTAAAAGTGGAACCGCCCCTGCATGCAGACAACGGACTTGCCTTTCAGGTTTCCAAAAAGCAGCCGCCCGGCATGAGACTCCACTGTTGACACCGGAAAATGCGGAATCCTGTCATAGTCAACCGTGCCGACCATCTCGATGCCGTCAACCAATGAACCCAGACCGGTGCCGAGGATGATACCGATTTTCGGTTCCAGTCTTACTTGGCTCTTGATATAATCAGTGGCTTCGCTCAGCATCTTATGAATCTCATCCCAGGTGCTCCCACCCTTAGCATCCATCTTTCAATCTCCCTGATATCCGTGACTGTGTCTCACGAAAAGAATATAGGAGATAAGTAATCTGGCTAAAGTAAAAACGGGTCAAAAAAAAGGCCGACTCTGTGGGTACGTTTGAGCCGGCCTGTGAAAAACGTGGGAAGGGAATTTATCTTTTAGCTGCCTTGTCCATCTCTTCTTCGAACTTGGCCGCAACTTCATCGAGAGACTTCGCCAGCTCCTCCGGTGATACCGGTTTTTCCTCTGTGGGCGGATCATCCACGCCGGCGCTCGCTTGTTCAACAGGCTGATTCATAGTCGTAGGCGCCTGTACCTCCTTGTCGGTAGCATTGGTATCCACATCATCGGTCATAGCAACGAATCCCTGGGGGATGTCCTCCGCGCGGGCGGTCGTTTCCACCACTTCTCCCTGCTTTGGATAGCTCTGTTCCTCAGAGACCTCCGGAGGCATTTCGTCCTGGCCGGTTTCCATTGACCTCTTATAGCTTGCCAGTGCGGTGGCGAGCTCCGGATCTATGGGTGACGCTGTTTCCTTCTCAGCCACCGGCTGAGCGGTGGCACCCTGCTCCTCGACCGTCACGGCCTTTATCTCTCCGGGAGCGTTTGCTTCCTCGGTTTCTATTGCCTCAGGTTGTGACGGCTGGGTAGCTATTGTCTCGCGTGTTTTTGCGTTAACCTCGCTTGATTCAGTAACCTCCAGCAACTCTTCCTTTGATTTCCGTTCTAGACCGGAACTGGTAACCTCTTTGACCAATTCAAGATGGGAAGTGAGCAGATTTTTTAACTTTGACAGGTATGACTTTCGGGCCAGTTCCAGCTTGGTGATCTGGGCCTCGATTTCAACTATCTTACTTGCGCGATTCTCGATCACCTTCTCCGACTCGGCCCTGGCTTTGGTCAGTATGAGTTCCGCTTCCTGCTTGGCGTTCATAATGGTCATGTCAGCGTGACGCCGGGCATCAATGGCTGCGTTCTTAATCGTGTCCTCGAACTGTTTGAGACCGGACAATTGCGTCTTGAGCGACTCAACTTCCATCGTCAACTTCAACTGTTCCTGCTTGGCCATCTCAAAGGCAGTGGCCACTTGCTCTTTGAAGTCATCTACGGCATCCTTGCTGTAGCCACGAAGTTGTCCCGAGAACTCTTGATTCCTGATATCACTGGGTGACAGATCCATGTTTACACTCACTTATGTTTGACGTCTTTTCCCATCTCTTTGCGACTTGCCTGCTTCCTGCTGTTTGATTTCCGAGCAGTTTCAAATCGGCACACTACTATAGTTATCGTCCCCTGCCACAAATCTTTAACTGAGACCGACACAAAAAAACCCTGCCGGTACAGGCAGGGAACAGAAAGTGTGAGGATGCTCCTTTTTCAGTCCGACTTATCAGCGTGATCAGCCCCGAAGATAGGCGCGGCCAACCCGACTTCAGCTCTCACGGGGACCAAAAATAGCCGTGCCGACCCGAATCATGGTAGAGCCTTCGGAAATCGCCAGAGGGAAATCGGCACTCATCCCCATCGAGAGAGTATCGAACTGATCACCGGCGATTCTTCGTCCCCGGTCAAACAGTTCTCGACACAGCGCGAAAGCAGATCGGATTGTGTCCTCATCATCAGTCAGCGGGCCAACCGTCATCAGTCCGGCCAGCTCAATGTTGGGCAGCGGCAGGATGCCCTCGACAAGCCGGAGCGTTTCATCGGGTGAGACACCATACTTCTGCTGCTCACCGGAGCTGTTGACTTCCACATAGCATTCCATCACCCGGTCAATCTCAGCCGCCCGCTGATTGATTTCAGCCGCCAGTCTCAAGGAGTCAACCGACTGGATGACGTCAAACAACCGTACTGCTTTTTTCACTTTGTTTGATTGCAGGTGCCCAACCATGTGAAAGCGGGCAATCTGCCCAACCTCCTGTATCTTTGGCTCCGCTTCCTGGATCCTGCTTTCCCCGATATTATGAATGCCACATGCGACGGCCGTTTTGATGATGCCGGCCGGGTGGTTTTTCGTGACTGCAACGGTTGTGATATCATCCATGTCCCGGCCGTACGCTTCGCAAGCGTCAGCGATCTGACCATGCAGAATAGTCAGGTTCTGTAAAATGACA
>JAOZPL010000155.1 GCA_029932795.1 Candidatus Zixiibacteriota bacterium
TCGACCGTTTGAACGTCCTGCTGGATGACTGGCCGATCCATCCTTTTGACCATATACCCGAGCCGGACGGATTGATCGATCTCAACGATGTTCCCAGCGCGCTGGATTATGATGTTTTTGTTCTTCCCGGGCCGCTCGGCAGGTTGTTTGGCGGGAAGCAGTCAGTGGCGACATTACTGACCCGTCCCAGGCGACCTGATAGTTATGAGCCTGAAAGCGCGTTCCTGGTTGATAAGGGCTCGTTTGCTTATTCGTACGCACGGGGACGTTACTCCAAACGGTTCACGCAGGGAAGAGAAATTGACATGTCGATAGGTTATCGTAAGGCGGATGGTGTCTACGCCTGGTATGGCGATGATTCGTATCACTACTTTGGTGACGTTTATTTACCTCTCAGCAGGAAAATAGCTTTTCGAGCCACCGGACAGCTCTACGATCGTGAAGGTCGCCTGGCGATACGCCCGTACGCCGGTGGGACGCTGCAGAACCGGAATCGGTTCGATCGCACCGCACGCCTGACGTTAGTGAAGTACGCACGCAGACATACCGCCAGGTATGAACTAGGCTACACGCACCTTCGGCAGGCGGTGTACCTGAACCCGCCGTATCAGGCCAGTTTTGATCAGACGGGCCACGGTGTGTATTTCTCACGCGAATGGATCGTGGGCACTACCGTGTTCAAGACCGCCGTTGACGGTGATTATCTGGAGTATCGATCCGGGAACTTAAGTGAGTCTGTCACCCGCCTGACCGGTGGCGCTACCGCCTCGGTGGCCACACTGGGAAGTCCGTATCGGTATGCGTTCCAGGCAAGCCAGCGACACGTGGAAGGTTTCAGGTTTCTACCCTCGGTTACCGCGGTCCTGTATAGGGAATCGGAGAAGTTCTTTATCCTGGCCTCGACAGGCTATTCGGAGCGAGCGCCATCGCTTCATGAGTTGTATCTACCGGAGCGGGAAACGTCAATATATGGCCGAAGCTCAACCGACTACGCTGATCATGGCAACCCCGATCTGCAGACTGAAAAACAACTGATAGCATCCCTTGAGCTGGAACTTGGCCGACCCGACAACAGCGTGGGCGTCTCAGTGACGGGGGGAAAGATATTTGACGGCATCGACTGGAAAAACGAACGTGAGGGAGATCAAACTGTTTTCTGGCCCGTAAACGGCGATATCGATTTTGTCAACGTTACCTCTCACACGAGTATCCGGATGGCTGATTTTCTGCGTCTGCACGCCGGTGCCGCCTATCATTATCTGGATTATGAGGGGTTTGAAGGCAAGGCGTACGCACCGGAATACCAATCTTTCTCCGGTCTGGAGCTGCATCTGTTCTGGCGGCAGAAACTGATTGATCTTTACGCTTATAGTGAAATTGTTTATGTCAGTTCATATAACGGATATGAGGAATCGGGGCTGGGCGAACGGGCAGTTGTCAACGCCAAGCTGTCGTTTCGGATGAGCAGGTTCCGGTTCCATTATGTCTTCCAGAACGTGCTGGCCAACGTCTATGAGTCCCGCGAGTATTTTCGCCGTCTCGGTCGGTACAACTATTGGGGTTTCACATGGGATTTCCTAAACTAGCGCTGATATCGTCCCAATCATTTTGCATCGAGATCAGGTTTAGTGCGAGCAGGTACGCGACACGTGACTTGACACCTGTCCGGCGGATTGTTTTATTGGGTGAATTATGGAATTAAAACTCACCCGCGACATCGCCTACGAGCTGGTGGTCGACAAGATCGGCGTTAATAATCTGCTCAAGCATATCCTGGCGGTAGAGGCCGGGATGCGGCGGCTGGCGGAGCATTTCGATGAGGATGTCGAATACTGGGGGCTTATCGGCCTGGTGCATGATCTCGATTATAATGAAACCAAGAATGACGAAGCCCGGCACACCTATCTGACCGGTGAATGGCTGGCCGAATACGATCTACCCGAAGAAATGCTATACACCATCCACGCTCATCCGGGACACGTACCGTGCCGGAGCCGGCTTGACTGGGCGCTCTATTCGGTCGATCCATCTACCGGGTTTATTGTTGCCTGCGCCCTTATGCACCCGGCCAAGAAACTGGCCGCGATTGATCGGGATTTCATGTTGCGCCGCTTCAAGGAGAAGCGATTCGCCGCCGGCGCCAGCAGGGAAAACATGGCTGCCTGTTCCAACCTCGGACTGGAGTTGAGTGAGTTTCTTTCGCTCGTCCATGAGGGTATGCTCCGTATTCAGGACCAGTTGGGACTCTAGCGGTGGAAAAGGCACCATCGGTGTGGCGTAAGGACGTGGCCGGATGGTGTCTCTATGATTTTGCCAACACGATCTATTCAATGAACATCGTTTCGCTTTATCTAAAACGGTACCTGGTGGAAGATCTCAAGTACGACGACCACTATTTTGATATTCCCTTTTCGATTTCAATGCTTCTCGCGGCGCTCCTGTTACCCGGCCTGGGAGCGATGTCCGATCATTCGACTCGCAAGAGAATCTTTTTGTTTTTGTTTACTTTCACCTGTTGTGTTGCAGTCGGACTGATGGCGTTTATTCCCCCCGGTGCTGTTCTTCTGACCATCCTCCTTTTTATCGTCGCCAATTTCAGCTACGAGGCGGGCCAGCCGTTCTATAACGCGCTGCTTTATTCGGTTGCTGACGGTCGGCAGGCACGATTCGTCTCCGGCATGGGAGTTTCCATGGGATATGTCGGGTCGATACTTGGGATGATTATGGTGCTGCCGTTTGTGACCGGCGAGCTGTTCGGCTGGAATATCTTGTTTCTTGAGGGTGGCGGCAAACCGGGGGCATTTCTGCCCACCGCGTTTCTGTTTCTCGTGTTGGCGCTGCCTCTCTTTTTCTGGGTCAGAGAAACCCCTGTCCGCAAAACCAGCAGGGTCGGTCTCCTGGCGTCGTACCGGGATGTCTGGGAGGGAATTCGTCAGACAAAAAAGTACCCCGGTGTTCTTCGGTACCTGATCGCCGATTACTTCTTTGAGGACGCGGTCGCCACCGTGATTCTCAATATCGGCATTTACTGTTCGATTGTCATCGGTCTTGCTGAGGCGGAGATTACGACCTTTCTGATCATTTCCACAATCAGCGCTGTGATCGGTTCGATTCTGATCGGCTGGCTGGCGAAAATCTGGTCCCTCAGGAAATTGTTGACGATCATCGTCTGGGGATGGCTGGCGGCGCTGATGTTGTTTGCTCTTACCGACAACCGCGATGTAATCTGGGTTCTCGGGTCGGTGATAGGTATACTGCTCGGTGGTCTCTGGACGACAACACGACCGCTGCTGGCTGAACTGGTTCCACGTGAGGAACTGGGTCGATTTTTCGGGCTGTTTGCTCTCTCCGGCCGGGCTGCTGCGGTTTTAGGACCGCTGATCTGGACTACTACTGTTTATCTATGTCGACCGGATCGTTTTTTCGGGCGGGCAGTCGTGCAGACGTTGCATCTTGAACCCGACGGGGCCGAGAGAATGCCGTATAAAATCGGCGTATTGAGTCTGACGGCAATGTTACTTATCGGTCTTTATATTTTCCGCAAAGTGCCACATGGTCAAAAGGTAACTGATGGCTAACAAGGTGGGTGATTACTATTACTACTCGGGGGCGGTACATATCCATACAACCGAGTCGGACGGGACGAAGCCGCTTGAGGAAGTGGTGGCGATTGGCCGACAGGCCGGCCTTGACTTCATGATGTTTACCGATCATATGACATTGACCAATCGGGACGCCGGCAGGGAGGGGCTCTACGACAAGACGCTGGTCGTCATCGGGTACGAGCACAATGATCTCGAAGAGAATCATCACTATTTGGTCTTTGACTCCCCCAGCGTCTATCCCTCCAGCCTGAGCGCCAGAGAGTTGGTGGCAGCGACAGCGAGCGACGGAGCTCTGGGGATTATTGCGCATCCGGATGAACGCCGGCCATGGTCCGGAAGACATCGCCCATACCCCTGGATCGACTGGACGGTCGAAGGATTCAACGGCGTGGAGCTATGGAACCAGATGTCGGAGTGGACGGAGCAGTTGACACGGTGGAACAAGCTGGCTATGGTGTTCTCTCCGCGTAAATCGATGATCGGCCCGACCGCATGGCTGCTGAGGAAGTGGGATGAGTTGAACAGGAAGCAGAAGATCGTGGGGGTGTTTGCAGTTGACGCGCACGCCTTCGGGATACGCGTCGGCCCTCTGGCTGTGGAAATCTTTCCGTACAAGGTTCACTTCCGATGCCTGCGCACCCATGTTATCCTTTCCGAGCCGTTATCCGGTGACTTTCCCACCGCTCGCCGTCAGTTGTATGATGCTCTGCGGGACTGCCGTGTATTTGGATCGAATATGCGCTGGGGTGTCGCGGACAGCTTTGAGTTCGTGGCTGTCAACGGCGCCGAAAAGGCAACCTGCGGTGGTCGGTTGAGCTCCGCCGAGAATGCGCGTTTGCACGTAAAGCTGCCGTCACGAGCAATGATCAAACTGGTGGCCAACGGGGAAACGGTGTTGCGCACCGAATCCGACAGTCTTGAATTTGCCGTACAGACTCCAGGTGTTTACCGTGTGGAGGCATGGAAGGGGAAACGAGGATGGATTTTTTCCAATCATATTCGGATCGCTGTCTAGTTTCGTGAAGGGCAACGATCATGCTGTTTACGGTCGTTAATCTGTCGCAACAGGCAATCCCATCTAGCCGGAGCTGCGGGTTATTAAAAGCCGCCCGTTACAAGTTCGTTCTTATCTCAGTTGGTGAGGAACACTGCTTTGTCTTCGGTCCCGTGGGGGAATTTGCTTACCATGCCAATCTTGTGGACAGTTTCTGCTCCACGCGTGGAATCCCATCCGGTTGGGTGAGAGAGCCTGAGCGGATCGAGGTGTATGACAGGCAGGTTCGTATCAGAGGAGGGGGCTGGATGTATGTAAGCGCTGATGAGTCTGCAATCAGGATGTACGGTCAGTCCACGGCCTATGGTCGGTTTGACAGGGAGATTCTGCAACTGTTGAAAGAAAACGACTCCTTTTTTGACCGGTTTCATGTTGAAATAACAGGTTGAACGTGACTCATGGCCATTTGTGATATTATTACCAAGCTAGACTATGACGCAAACGGCCTTCACTATCTGCGGCTCCTCTTAAGTCTCACGTTGACAGTCGCTTAATGTTTAGCTCAATACTATTATTATTTTTGTACCAATGGCAAAAATGATATCAATATCTTCGAAAACTGTTGACTTTGCCTTGGACAATAGCTAGAGTAGGCGCATTATGCTGGCTATAAATCAGGTCACCGGGGGCATCCATGTTTGAAACTTTCTATCCCATTCTGTTCCTGTTCCTATTTGCCGTCTTTCTGGCGGTTGCAATGACGGGGTTGTCCATGTGGGTCGGTCGAAGGACCAGGCTGGCAAAGAAGGGACAAGCGTATGAATGCGGTTTGGAGCCGGTCGGCACCACCAAGGACCCGATTCCGATAAAGTTCCTCATGATTGCCATATCGTTTT